>DASWQX010000833.1:0-9583 GCA_036403495.1 Thermoanaerobaculia bacterium | reverse complement strand
CCACGGAGTGGAGAGGGATCGAGGGTGAGGATTCGCAGGGCAGATCGCTCCAGCCCGCAAAGCGCTCCCGGGCCGCTTCCGCCGCCCGCCGCTCCCCAGAGAGGACGGCGGCGACTCCCGGCGAGGACGTTTCGAAACCTTTTCGCGAATCGCCGCGGCGTCCCGCGCCCCGATCGATTCGCCGCCCGCCTCCGCCGCGCGCGAGCCCCGCCGCGGCGCGATTTCGCCTTTTCCTGAGATCAATCAAGAATCGATCATCCGCGCCGTTTCCCCATCCAACCTTTCGAATCCCCGAACCGGATTTCCGGTTTTCTGCGCGGCGCGGTGACGAACCGCCGGAAAACCGTGACAAGCCGCGTCCCGCAAGGGCTGAAGATCGCCGTGTTTCACCGCCCCCTGGCCGCGGACGCGCCGCGGCCAATCCAGCGATTTGAATCCACTCCCCACCGGCCCGGCGCTCCAACCCGCCGCGCGAGAGCGATCTTTCTCAACCGTACCAATCACTTATCGGGATTTCCCGCGCTCGCCGTCCGGGGCGGCACAGCGCTTGCTCTCTGCAAGCTCGCGACGGTTCGATCGGGTTGATCGGAAACGAAAGGAGGTGCGGCCGACGGCCCACACAGCGAAGGTGTATCCGAACGCAGCCACGACCTCAACCAGTTCTTCTGTAGGAGGTTTGATCTCATGTTTTTGCATTTGCTATCAAAGCGCGCGCTTCTGGCTGTCGCCCTCCTGATGTGCCTCGCCCTGCCGGCGCTGGCCCAGGTGCAGAGCGGCAACGTCTACGGCTCCGTCCTCAGCGGCGCCGACAAGACGCCCCTGCCGGGCGTCACCGTCACCCTCACCGGCGCGGGAGCCCCGCAGGTCCAGGCGACCGACGCCCAGGGCAGGTTCCGCTTCCTCGGCCTCTCGCCGGGGACTTTCAATCTCCGCGCGGAGCTCGAAGGATTCTCGCCGGTCGAGCAGCCGGACGTCCCCGTCAACATCGGCCGCAACACCAACATGGACATCGTGCTCCAGCCGGGCGACACCATCGTGGTGATCGGCGACCGCCCGCCGCTGCTCGACTCCTATGAGACCGGCAAGAAGACGACCATCACGCTCTCGGATCTCGAAAAGATCCCCACGCCGCGCGATCCCTGGGCCGTGCTGGCGTCCACGCCCGGCGTGCTGACCGATCGCGTCAACGTCGGCGGCAACGAGAGCGGCCAGCAGGCCGCCTACGTCGGCCCCGGCTCCTCCGGCGATCAGGCGGTCTGGTCGGTCGACGGCATGGTGATCACCGACATGTCCGCCCTCGGCGGCTCCCCCACCTATTACGACTTCGACTCTTTCGAGGAGATGCAGGTGACGACAGGGGGCAGCGACGCCTCGATCGCCACCGGCGGCGTGGTGCTCAACATGGTCACCCGCCGGGGCACCAACGAGATCCGTGGCTCCGGCCGCTATTACGTCGACGACAAGAGCACGCAGGGGAACCTCAGCATCGATCACGCCGACCTAGGCCAGGCCGGCCCCTGGAACAACAATCACGCCCAGACCGCCTTCAACCAGGGGAACCGGATCGACAAGAACCAGGAAGCCGGGCTCGAGCTCGGCGGCCCGATCGTCAGGGACCATCTCTGGGCCTGGGGCTCCTACTCCCGCCAGGAGGTCGACCTGCTGACGATCAACAACTTCAGCGACAAGACCACCCTCAAGGACTGGAACGGCAAGCTCAACGCCCAGGTGACGCCGACCAACTCCGCCACCCTGTTCGCCTTCAACGGCGACAAGATCAAGCTCGGCCGCAACGCCGGCCCGCTGCGCCCTCAGGAAACCACCTGGGATCAATCGAATTTCGGCCCCTCGCCCACCGGCTACAAGGGGGAGGACACCCAGCTCGTCGGCAGCAATTTCTATCTCACCGGCATGTACTCGGTGGTCAACGGCGGCTTCCAGCTCGTCCCCGAAGGGGGCGCCGCGCTGGCCTACCGCGATACCAACCTGGTGTGGCACAACAGCTTCGTCCTCAACCAGATCGAGCGGCCGCAGAGGCAGGGCAAGCTCGACGCCGCGAACTTCTTCAACCTCGGCGGCGTCTCCAGTGAGCTGAAGTACGGGGCCACCTACCGCACCGCCGTGCAGTCGTCGCTGCTCAGCTTCCAGGCGGGCGGCGCCGAGCTCGCGCTCTCCCCCGACACCCACCTGCTGATCCTCAGCCGCGACGCCCGTCCCAAGATCGAAACCAATTACGGCAGCGGCTATCTCCAGGACACCCTTTCGCTCGGCAGCCTCACGGCCAACGTCGGCCTGCGCTACGACCGCCAGGGCGGCAAGAACCTCGCCTCCTCGGCGAACGCCAACCCGGTCTTCCCCGAGCTCCTCCCCGCGATCCACTACGCGGGCCAGAGCGCCGGCTTCTCCTGGAACACCCTGACGCCGCGGCTCGGTCTGACCTATGCCCTCGGCGCCGAGAAGAAGACCCTGGTGCGCGCCAGCTACTCGCGGTTCGCCGATCAGCTCGGCACCGGCACGGCCGGCTTCCTGAATCCGCTCGCGGCCGCCTCCTACCGCTATTTCCTGACCAACAACAACGGCGACCCGCACCTCGATCCGGGCGACCTCGGCCCCGAGATCGCGCCGCCCAGCGGCAACGTCAACCCGTTCACTTTGCAGCCGCTGCAGTCGAACGCGGTGAATCCCCATCTGAACGCGCCGCTCACCGACGAGCTGCTGCTCGGCGTCGAGCACGCCCTGCTGCCCGACTTCGTGGTCGGCCTGAACGCCACGTATCGCAAGACGAAGAACATCCTCGACACCGAGCAGCTCGTCTTCGACACTGACGATCCCTATGCTCCGGGAGCCCTGGGCTCCGTCGGCCGGCCCGCCCAGCGCAGCGATTACGTGCAGGCCGCGCCGGTCACCGTCACCGCGCCGGACGGCCATACCTACACCGTCCGCTACTACGAGCTCCGTCCGGGCCTGACCACCCGCAACGGTTTCTATCTCACCAACGGCCAACGTGAGCAGGAGTTCAAAGGCGCTTCGCTCACCTTCGACAAGCGGCTCTCCAACCGCTGGATGATGCGCGGCAACGTCTCCTATCAGGATTGGAAATGGCGGATCCCGGCCAGCGAGAACGAGGACCCCACCGACACCATCGCCGGCGGCGTGGTCGACGGCACGGACGTCCTGCAAGGTTCCGGCATCGCCTCCGGACCGAAGGGGAACGTGTTCATCAACAGCAAGTGGTCCTACAGCCTGAACGGCCTCTATGAGATCGCGCCCGACCGCCCGTGGGGGATCAACGTCGCCGCGAACCTCACCGGCCGCCAGGGCTACCCCATCCGCTACGTCGATCGGATCAACCGCGCGACGATCAGCGACAACGCCGGCAGCGGCATCGACATACCGGTGGACGCCTCGGCGGACACCTTCCGCTATCCGGACATCCACGTTTTGAACCTGCGGGCCGAAAAGGAGTTCAGCCTCCGCAACGTCGGCCTGACGGTGGGCGTCGATGTTTTCAACGCCCTCAACGAGTCGTACGTCCTGCAACGGCAGGGCGTGCTCGGGCGCAGCAATTCGGGCCACGTGCTCGAGGTGCTGAGCCCCCGTGTCTTCCGTCTGGGCGCGCGGGTCAGCCTCCGCTAGTCCAGACGGCAGGCGGCAGTAAAGTGCCCCCTCCAACCCGCCGCCGGGCCCACCCGGCGGCCCTTTTTTGCTGTTTATCTTGACGGGCGAGGGCCAGGGGAGGATCGAATGAACTTTCGTAGCGCGAACCTCGAAGACGATTTCCGCGAGCGCCGCCTCACCGAGCTGCTCGCCGCCGCCGCAACCCTGCAACGCCAGCTCGCCGCCCTCTTAGGGCCACCGCCCCCCGAGCGCCCCACTTTCCACCGCCTCGCCGTGCGCAACAACGGCCAGGTGCTCTTCTTAGCCCCCGAAGAGATCGAATGGATCGAAGCCGCCGGCAACTACGTCCGCCTGAACGCCGCCGGCGAATCCCACCTGCTGCGCGAGACGATGTCCGGAGTGGAAGCCAAGCTCCCCCGCGACCGTTTCCTGCGCATTCACCGCTCAGCGCTCGTCAATCTGGAGACGGTCCGCGAGATGGTCCCCAGCCCACACGGCGATTTCGTGGTGGTGCTGAGGAGCGGCAAAAGGCTGCCGCTGAGCCGCGCGTGCCGGGATCGACTAGAGGAGGCGTTGGGGACGGCGTAGGGCTCATGTCCGCCACCTCCTTTGTGTAGGGGCGGCCCCATGTGGCCGCCCTGGGCGGGCGGGGGACCCTGGGACCGCCGGCGTCCTCGCCGGCTTCTTACTTCCTTGCTCCTGCACCGACCTAGGGTTCATCAGAATCCCAATTAGAAGAATCATCAGAAAAAGGAAAAGGACGATGACGCTGCAGCCCCTTCGACTCTCTCTTTGCATCCTAGTAGGTTCTGCACGAGCGAGCGCGGCGGATGGTCCTGCATCCAAGGCAGACTTGACTTGATCTATCAGAAATCGCACACCAGGATTGCCGGGATAGCGCACCAAAAATTCTTCTGCGTCATAAAGCGTGCGCTGCAGATCATGACGGGATCGAGCACTTAGCAACTGGCGCCGGAGCTGTGCGAGCTCCTCCTCCTTCTTCTCGGCAAAGAACATTGGGCGACGATCTTCGGCTTCACCCAAGTAGTTGCGCTCGATCGACCTTACGACTTGCTCTGCGACGCGCTCGAGTCCCAGGTCAGTGGAAACAGCTACTCTGCCCGCCAGAATAGGAGAGTACCGGAGAACATCCTCTTGGGAAAGGTTGTGCCAAATTGGCAAAATCAGAGTGAGACCGCCATCCTCCCGAGCCACCAAGCCATCCAATTCTCGGTTCGTCCATATTCTCTTGAGATAACTAGGACTCAATACAACTACTCCGAATGATGCTAAGGAAAGTCCTTTGTCTATGCTGCGCCTTAAGCTGTCGCCAACCAAAAGCTCACACTCGTCAAGCCACACTCGAAAACCACGACTCTCGAGATAATTTGCCAAAGGCAACGCAACCTGCTGCTTATCTTCGCCAGAGTGGCTTAAGAAGATAGATAAATTTTCTCTTACGTTAACTTCCCAACCGGGTTCCTCTAGAGGGGAGCCGCACCTCCGGCAGAATTTACCGCCCTCGTTTACTTCCTCGCAGAACCTACAAAGCCCGCGATTGTTCGATCCTTGCATGGCGATCTAAAGATGAGCTGAGCTAATTCTACCCGACCGCGATCAGATCATATGGGTCTGTAGCCAGGTTGCTCACTGACGGAGCCAGATCTTCCTGACTCAGCTCATGTCTTAAGTGTATGTCTTTCATTTTGAGAATGCTTTCAATTCTACATCGTTGGTAGGACCTCCGTCGATGGCCGTCCCCTTGGCGATCACCTCCTGTCGGATCTGCTCGCCCACCTCGACGAAGCGGGCAACCAGTTGATCTCTCGGCACATCGCGCAGGAGGAGAGACCTTTTCCGCGCCTCCTCCCGGATCTCCTGTACCGACAGCGACCGCACGGATTCGACGGGATGTTTCTCTTCAAGACGGTCGACAAGCTCCAGGACGAGTTGCAGATCCTCCTCCGGAAGAGCCGTCAGCTTGACGGCCAGTCGGCCTAAAACCTGGGGAGCAAGAGCTGATTTTGCTGACATCGATGCAACCTCCTGCGGCGCGTCGTATGAACTCTACTTCAAAGCGTCCTTCCTGGAAAGCGGCACGGCCCGCAGGGACGGCGAGGCCGCTGGCGTCAGATCCTGCCCTCCGGGTCTCCGGAGCCCATGGGCAACGCGGACCCCGGACCTCACGGTCATGCTCTTATACTTATCTTGGGTCAGAGGGTGGGGGATCGCCCAGAGGGCGGGCTTTGAACAGCCTGCGGTTTTAACCGCAGGTTCGGATACCCCGGAGGTCCCCAAAACCCCGGAGGGGTGGCCGATTGGTGAAAATCGGCCGCCCTTTGGGCTTGGGGATTATCTGGGTTTTCGTCACCTGGCGTTGAAACGCCAGGCTGTGCAAAGCCCGCCCTCTGGGCGATCCCCCACCCTCTGACCCAGAGATGTATACATGGCAAGCCTGACGGTCCGGGCTATTGCCTGCCGCCCCTGCGGGGCTGAGCTCTCTCAAGTCGATTCATACGGGCTGCGCCGTGAACTTCACACCCAAAGCACGGGCGACTTTCATCACCGTTTCGAATCGAGGCTTGGCACCCGGCGCAAGGGCTTTGTAGAGGCTCTCCCGACCAAGACCCGCATCCTTGGCGACCTGCGCCATACCCTTGGCGCGGGCCACGTCGTTCAGAGCCAGGAGCAGAAGCTCAGGGTCGTTGGTTTCCAGTACTGCGGTCATGTACTCGGCGATGGCGTCGTCGTCGTCGAGATACCGAGCGGCATCAAAGGCTACGAGCTTCAATGGGGCTTTCGTCTTTGTCATAAACGGTCTCCAGTGTAGCCAATTGGATACAGGCAGTCAAGGGCAGCTACGAGCGCTCGGAGGCGAAAGCGCCTCGAGGGACGCCCCGTGGGGCGTCTCCGCAGCGCCGACGGGTAATGGGAAACCCAACGAAGGTCACGCAGCGGAGACGCCCCGCCGTTGTAGGCCTTCGAAGCGTCGGCGCACATCGTCTGGGGCGTCTCTACGCAACGTCGAAGAGACGGCCAAAGATAAGGTTACGGAGGTGTTGGGACGATTCCTCTGCAAAGGTCGCCGTCATCACCGTCTCTCGACCATCGCGCCATCGTGCCGTAGAGACGACCCAGACGCTCTACGACAACCTCCGAAGGCCACGGAGACGGCGGGTCGTCTCCGCAGCGGCGAGGCCGCTTCGGTCCTCACCAAGCCTCGGCGTCGCGATAGCGCGTCCAAACTTTCGAATCACCGAACCGGAATTCCGGTTTCTCGCCGGGCCGTGACGAACCGCGAAAAATCCGTGATAGCCCGCCGGTCCTTAGGGCCGAATTGCAACGGATTCCAATAACCGCCATCGGCGAAGGCGCCGCGGCCATTCGATGTTTTGAATCCCTCCCGGCCGCCCCACACCGCCCATCCCGCCGCGTGAAATCGGCCTTTTCCAATCGTATCAATCATTTATCCGATCTCCTCGCGGCCGGCGCGCAAACGGCACGGTGCTTGCTCTCTGAAGGATCGTGATCGATCAAAAGGATCGACCAGATTCTTACGAAGGAGGTCTGATCTCATGGTTTTGCATTGGGTGTCCAAGCGCGCGCTTCTCGTTGTCGCCCTCCTCTTGAGCCTCGCACTGCCGGCGGTGGCCCAGTTGCAGAGCGGCAACATCTATGGGACCGTCGTGAGCGGCGGTGACAAGTCGCCGCTTCCCGGCGTCACCGTCACCCTCACGGGGGGCTCCACGCAGGTCCAGGCGACCGATGCCCAGGGGCGGTTCCGCTTCCTCGGCCTCGCCCCCGGTTCCTACGACCTCAAGGTGGAGATCGAAGGTTTCACCCCTCTCGAGCAGAAGGGGGTTTCGGTCAACATCGGGCGGAACACCAGCGTGGAGGCTACGCTCCAGCCGGCGATCCAGGGTGAGACCATCAACGTGGTCGCCGACCGCTCGCCTCTGCTCGACCGGTTGAAGCAGGGACCGGGGCAGAACGTCACCCTGAGGGACCTCGAATCGACTCCGACCGCCCGCGATCCCTGGGCGGTGCTGGCCTCGACTCCCGGCGTGGTCGCCGACCGCAACAACATCGGCGGCAACGAGAGCGGCCAGCAGGCGCTGTTCGTGGGGCCCGGCTCGACCTGCGACCAGGCGGTCTGGTCGATGGACGGCATGGTGATCACCGACATGGCCGCCCTCGGCTCCTCGCCGACCTATTACGACTTCGATTCCTTCGAAGAGATGCAGGTCTCGACCGGCGGCACCGATGTCTCGGTGGCGACCGGCGGCGTGGTGCTCAACATGGTGACCAAGCGCGGCACCAACGACTTCCGCGGCTCCGCGCGCTACATCGTCGACGACAAGAGCACCCAGGGGAACCTCAGCATTAGCAAGTCCGACCTCGGCCAGCCCGGCCCCTGGAACAACAATACCGCCCAGACCGCGTTCAAGCAGGGGAACCGGATCGATAAGAACCAGGAGTCGGGCGCCGAGCTCGGCGGTCCGATCGTCAAGGACAAGCTCTGGTTCTGGGGCTCCTACTCCCGGCAACAGATCAACCTGTTCACCATCAACGACTTCAGCGACAAGACGACACTCAAGGAGTGGAACGGCAAGCTCAACGCCCAGATCACGCCGACCAACTCCGCGACCCTGTTCGCTTTCAACGGCGACAAGATCAAGACCGGCCGCAACGCCGGCCCGCTGCGCCCTCAGGAAACCACCTGGAACCAGTCCAATTTCGGCCCCTCGCCGACCGGTTATAAAGCCGAGGATACCCAGATCGTCGGCCACGACTTCTACCTCACCGGCATGTATTCGATCGTCAACGGCGGCTTCCAGCTCGCTCCCGAAGGGGGCTCGGCGCTCGCCTTCCTCGATACGAATCTGGTCTGGCACAACAGCTACTTCCTCAACCAGCTCGAACGGCCGCAGAAGCAGGGCAAGCTCGACGCCTCGAACTTCTTCAACCTCGGCGACTCCTCCAACGAATTGAAATATGGCGCCGGCTATCGCACCGCGCAGCAGTCGTCGCTCTTCAACTGGCAGTCCGGGGGCATCAACCTCGCCCTCGATTCCGAGACCAACCTGCTGGTGCTCGTCCGCGAGGCGAACTCCAAGATCGAGACCGAGTACGGCAGCGCCTTTATCCAGGACACGCTCTCCAGGGGCAACCTCACGGCCAACCTCGGCCTGCGCTATGACCGCCAGACCGGCAAGAACCTCGCCTCCACGGCGGCGGCCAACCCGGTGTTCCCGGATCTCCTGCCCGCCACTCACTATGCCGGCCAAGACGCCGGTTTCTCCTGGAGCACGCTCGCTCCCCGTCTGGGCCTGACCTATGCCCTCGGCGCCGAGCGCAAGACCCTGCTCCGCGCCAGCTACTCGCGTTTCGCCGATCAGCTCGGCGTCGCCACCGCGGGCTTCCTCAACCCGCTCGGCACCGCCTCCTACCGCTATTTCCTGACCTCCAACAACGGCAGCCCCACGCTGAGCCCCGGCGACCTCGGCCCGGAAATCGCGCCGCCGAGCCCCAACGTCAACCCCTTCACGCTGCAGCCGCTGCAGTCCTCGGCGGTCAACCCCAACCTCAAAGCGCCGATCACCGATGAATTGCTGCTCGGCCTCGAGCACGCCCTGCTGCCCGACTTCGTGGTCGGCCTGAACCTCACCTATCGCAAGGCCCACGACATCCTCGACGCCGACCGGCTGGTCTTCGATTCCGGCGATCCCTACTCGCCGGACAACCTCAATTCCGTCGGCCGGCCGGCACAGTTGAGCGATTACGTCGAGCACACCCGTTCCGTCGTGGCGCCGGACGGCCACACCTACATCGCTCACTACTGGGAGCTCCGTCCGGGCCTGACCACCCGCAACGGTTTCTACCTGACGAATGGCGACCGCGAGCAGGAGTTCAAAGGCGCCGCGCTCACCTTCGACAAGCGGCTCTCCAACCGCTGGATGTTGCG
>DASWQX010000832.1:0-3057 GCA_036403495.1 Thermoanaerobaculia bacterium | reverse complement strand
GTCGCTGCCGAGGCAGAGGTGATGGATGCCCGGGCCGCGCTTCTCCAGGAACTTGGCGATGGGCGATTCCTCGGACGTCGGCTCCAGCAGCTCGATCCACGACTCGCCGCAGGGGATCATCGCCACCCGCACTCCCTCGTGGGGCACCTCCTCGATCCGTTCGACGTGGAGCCCCATCGCCTCGTAGAGCCCGCGCGCCTCGGCGATCGAGCGGACGGCGATGCCGATGTGATCGATTTTCCCGATCATGCCATTCTTTCCTCAGTGGGACCGGCCGGGCCGTCCTCCTCGGCGAGCGCCGCCTCCTCGCGACCCTCTTCGCGGGCGCCCTCGAGCACCCCGCTGAACAGGCGGTCGGCCACGCGGTAGGGATCGATCTTCCGCTGGTGCCCGCGCTCGACCTCGCGATCGACGCCGAGCACGCGGTCGGCGGCGGCCACCACCCGCTCCTTGAGGATGGTCTCCACCCGCAGCCGCAGGTGCGAGCGGCGCCGGCGCTCGATCTCGCCGCTCGCCGACAAGTGCTCGCGGTGGCGCTCGATCCCGGCGAGCACCTCCGCGATCCCCTCCTCGCGGGAGGCAACGGTCTTGAGGATCGGCGGCAGCCACTCGCCGTGGTCGCCGATCGACAGCATCATCTGCAGATCCTTGGCCGTCCGCTCCACCCCCTCGCGGTCGGCCTTGTTGATCACGAAGACGTCGGCGATCTCCAGGATCCCCGCCTTGATCGCCTGGATGTCGTCGCCCAGGCCGGGAATGGTGACCAGGACGACCGTGTCGGCGCTGCGCACGATGTCGACCTCGTCCTGGCCGACGCCGACGGTCTCGATCAGCACCCAGTCGAAGCCGGCGGCGTCGAGCAGGTCGACGGCGTCGCGAGAGGCGCGGGCGAGGCCGCCCATGGCGCCGCGGGTGGCCATCGAGCGGATGAAGACGCCGGGATCGGTATAGAGGGTGGACATCCGGATGCGGTCGCCGAGCAGGGCGCCGCCGGTGAACGGGCTGGTGGGATCGACGGCCAGGATGCCGACGGTCTGCCCGTTCTTGCGGATCAGCCGCGCGAGGCGGTCGACCAGCGTGCTCTTGCCAGCGCCGGGCGGCCCGGTGATCCCCACCACGCGCGCCTTCCCCGTCTCGCCGTAGACGCGGCGGATCAGCTCGCGCTGCCCCGCGCCGCCGTCCTCGAGGATCGAGATCGCCCGCCCCAGGGCGCGCGGATTGCGCTCGAGGAGACGCGGGACGAGGTCGTCGAGGGAGGAACCCTGCCTAGGCCGCATGCCAAGCCTCGCCCGCCCGGGGATAAATCCCCGGGCTACACGTCAACCAAAAAGCCGGGTGAACCCGGCTCCCCCCGATTTCCCGAGCTCTCCTTGGAGCCGGCTTCAGCCGGCTTTTTGGTTCTCTCGTAGCCCGGGGATTTATCCCCGGGCGGGAGCGAGACTCAGGCATTGCGCCCCTTCAGCAACTGCCGCGCGATCACCAGCCGCTGGATCTCGCTGGTGCCCTCGCCGATGGTGCAGATCTTGGCGTCGCGGTAGTACTTCTCGGCCCGGTAGTCCTTGATGAAGCCGTAGCCGCCGAGGATCTGGACACCGCGCTCGGAGCAGAACACGGCGGCCTCGCCGGTGTAGAGCTTGGCCTCGGAAGCGAGCCGCGACACCTTGCCGCCGCGGTCCATGGCCTCGGCCGCCGCGAAGGTGAGGATCTGCGCTGCGGCGATGCGGGTGGCCATCTCGGCGAGGGCGAACTGGATTGCCTGGAATTCGGCGATCGGCTTGCCGAACTGCTCGCGGACCTTGGCGTAGGCGAGCGCCGTGTCGAAGGCGCCGATCGCCGTGCCGAGCCCGAGGGCGGCGATGGAGATCCGGCCGCCGTCGAGGATCTGCAGCGCCTGCTTGAACCCCTCGCCCTCGTTGCCGAGCAGCCGGTCCTCGGAGACGAAGCAGTTTTCCATCACCACCTCGGCGGTGTCCGAGGCGCGGATGCCGAGCTTGTTCTCCTTCTTGCCCGGGCGGAACCCCTCCATCCCCTTGTCGAGCACGAAGGCGGAGATGTTGCGGCCGCGGGTGCCCTTGGGGTCGGTGACCGCGAAGACGACGCAGGTGTCGCCGACGCTGCCGTGGGTGGTGAAGGTCTTGGCGCCGTTGAGCACCCAGCCGCCGTCCACCCGCTCGGCGCGGGTGCGGGTGCCGGCCGCGTCGGAGCCCGCTCCCGGCTCGGTGAGGCTCCAGGCGCCGATCTTCTCGCCTTTGGCCAGCGGCACCAGCCAGCGCTTTTTCTGCTCGTCGCTGCCGAACTTGTAGATGTGGTTCGAGCAGAGCGAGTTGTGCGCCGCGACGCTGATGCCGACCGAGGGGTCGATCCGCGACAGCTCGGTGACGACGATGACGTATTCGGTATAGCCGAGCCCGGCGCCGCCGTACTCCTCGGGGAAGATGATGCCGAGGAAGCCGAGCTCCCCCGCCTTGCGCATCACCTCGCGAGGGTACTTCTGGCTCTCGTCGTACTCCTCGACGATCGGATCGACCTCGCGGCGGGCGAACTCCCTCGCGGTCTCCTGGATGGCGCGCTGCTCGTCGGTCAGGGAAAAGTCCACGGGTTCTCCTCTTGGGGCTGCCTCTTCGGGCCGCGATGCTATCGCGCCCCCGATGGGTTGGCAACGCGGCGCCGGCGATCCCCTGCCCCCTTTCCGACCCATCGATGGCGCGCTTCTTGCTCTCTTTCAGGGTGAGCAGCACTGTTTCCGGACGCGAGCAATCTCTCGCGCCCCACCAACTTGAGGTGGATCATGAAAACCCTACGCTTCGCGCTACTGGCTCTGCTCCTTGCGATTGGTCTCGCGGGAGCCGCCCATGCCCAAGTCTCCGCGGACATTCACATCGGCCCGGGTGGCCGGGCCGCCGTCGACATCGGCTACTTCTACGACGACCTCGCCTCCTACGGCAACTGGATCGAGCGCCCGAGCTACGGCTGGGTCTGGACGCCGCGTTCGGTCGCCGCGAGTTGGCAGCCCTATCAGAGCGGCCACTGGGTCTGGACTGACCAGGGGTGGACCTG
>DASWQX010000831.1:0-5102 GCA_036403495.1 Thermoanaerobaculia bacterium | reverse complement strand
ACGCGCTGCCCGGCGCGTGCCGTAAAGGGGGAAATCCGTGATGAGGGACGATCGACCGGACGATGACCTGAAGACCAGCTTGGAAGAACCTGCAACCCAGACTCTGGAAAAATCTACAGACCTTCACGACTCCGGGGGAGTCAACCGGCGCGTATTTCTCGCGCTGTCCCTGGCCGCGGTGCCGGCGGTGAGCTTCGCCGCCGCCACGGTCAAGGAGGTCAAGACGGTGGCCGCCCGGCCGCTCCCGGGGAGCGCCACGATGCCCGTCACGCTACGGGTCAACGGGACCGACCACCAGCTCCGGATCGATCCCCGAACCAGCCTCCTTGACGCCCTGCGCGAGGATCTGGCACTGGCGGGCACCAAGAAGGGGTGTGATCACGGCCAGTGCGGCGCCTGCACGGTGCTGATCGACGGCCGCCGCGTGCTCTCCTGCCTGACGCTGGCCGCCATGGCCGACGGGCGCAAGGTGACCACTGTCGAGGGGCTCGCCCAGGGCGACCAGCTCCACCCGGTGCAGGCGGCGTTCCTCAAGCACGACGGCTTCCAGTGCGGCTATTGCACGCCGGGGCAGATCGTCTCGGCCGTGGGCCTCCTCTCCGAGGGGTGCCCCAACGATCCCGCGGACATCCGCGAGTGCATGAGCGGCAACCTCTGCCGCTGCGGCGCCTATCCGAACATCGTGGCGGCGATCCAGGAAGCGAAGGGGGGGCGGTCATGAACCCGTTCATCTTCTCGCACGTCAGCCAGCCGGCCGAGGCGGTGGCCGCCGTCTCCCGCGATCCGCACGCCAAGTTCGTGGCCGGCGGCACCACGCTGGTCGACCTGCTGCGGCTGGAGGTCGAGACCCCCGACCGCCTCGTCGACATCAACGCGCTGCCGCTGGCGAAGATCGATTCGTTGCCGGGCGGCGGCGTGCGGATCGGCGCCATGGTACGCAACAGCGACCTCGCCAACGATCCGACGATCCGCAAGCGCTATCCGGTGCTCTCCGAGGCGCTGCTCTCGGGGGCCAGCCCGCAGCTCCGCAACATGGCGAGCGTCGGCGGCAACCTGATGCAGCGCACCCGTTGCTACTACTTCCGCGACACCGAATATCCCTGCAACAAGCGGGTGCCCGGCTCGGGCTGCGCGGCGCTGGAGGGGTTCAACCGCATCCACGCCGTGCTCGGCACCAGCGACAAGTGCATCGCCTCATTCCCCGGCGATATGCCGGTCGCCATGGTGGCGCTCGACGCGATCGTCCACACTCGGCGGCCGAACGGCTCGGAGCGGACGATCCCGCTCGCCGACTTCCACGTTTCCTACGGCGACGATCCGGCGCGCGAAACGGTGCTCGACCACGGCGAATTGATCACCGCCGTCGAGCTGCCGGCGACCTCCTGGTTCGCGCGCTCGCACTACCTCAAGGTCCGCGACCGCGCGAGCTACGAGTTCGCCCTCGCCTCGGCGGCGGTGGCGCTCGACCTCGACGGCGGCCGCATCCGCGCCGCCCGCGTCGCTCTCGGCGGCGTCGGCACCAAGCCCTGGCGCTCCGCAGAGGCCGAGCGGGCGCTCACCGGCCAGAAGGCGGAGGAGAGCACCTACCGGGCCGCCGCCGAGGCGGCCCTGCAGGGTGCTCAGCCGCGGAAGGACAACGGATTCAAGATCGAGCTCGCCAAGCGCACCCTCGCCCGGGCGCTCGCGGTGGCCGCGGAGAAGAAGGTATGAACATCATGGATGACACCGACACCGCCGTGACCCCGAGAGGAGATGCGCGGGACGGACAGAAGGGCGCGATCGGAAAGGGAATCGATCGCGTCGACGGCCGCAAGAAGATCACCGGCAGGGCGGAGTATGCCGCCGAGCACCGGCATGACCGGCTGACCCATGCGGTGCTCGTGCAGAGCACGATCGCCAAGGGGCGGATCACCGGCATCGACAGCGCGGCGGCGAAGCGCGCGCCGGGAGTGATCGCCATCCTCAGTCATCAGAATTCGCTGAAGCTCAAGAAGGGCGAGGGGGGCCCGAAGGCCGAGCCGCTGCAGAGCGGCAAGATGGGGGAGGACCGCCTGCCGTTCTCGGACGACGTGATCCATTACGCCGGGCAGCACGTGGCGCTGGTGGTTGCGGACACTCTCGACCATGCCCGCCACGCGGCCAAGCTGGTGAAGGTCCAGTACGCCGAAGAGAAGCCGATGCTGACGATCGAAGAGGCGCTGTCGACCGCCTACTCGCCGAAGGCGTCGTTCGGCCGGCCGTTGCAGCACGAGCGCGGCGACGTTGCGGCGGCGCTGGCGGCTCCGGGGGTGACCAGGATCGAGCACACCTACACCACGCCCGTGCTGACCAATAATCCCATGGAGCCTTCCGCCACCGTCGCCTTCTGGGAAGGGAACAAGCTCACCGTCGCCGACGCCACGCAAGGGGTGATGGGGACCAAGGGCATTCTCGCGCAGGTGTTCGGCATCCCCAAGGAGAACGTCCGCGTGCTCTGTCCGTATACCGGTGGCGGCTTCGGCTGCAAGGGCTTCGTCTGGTCGCACACGATGATCGCGGCGATGGCGGCGAAGATGACGGGCCGGCCGGTGCAGCTCAACCTGACGCGGCAGCAGATGTTCACCTCGGTGGGGCACCGCCCGCCGACCCGCCAGATCCTCGCGCTGGCGGCGCAGAAGGACGGCAAGCTGACCGCCCTGCGCCACGAGACGCTGCAGCCGACCTCGACCACCACCGAGTTCATCGAGCCGTGCGGCCTGACCACCAGCAAGATGATCTATTCGTGTGAGAACGTGGCCATTCCGCACCGCCTGGTCAAGGTCAACGTCGGACCGCCGACGCCGATGCGGGCTCCCGGCGACTGCCCAGGGAGCTTCGCGATCGAATCGGCGATGGACGAGCTCGCCTACGAATTGGGAATGGACCCGCTCGAGCTCCGGATGCGCAATTACGCCGAGATGGACGAGGGGGAGAAGAAGCCCTGGTCGAGCAAACACCTCAAGGAGTGCTACCAGCGCGGCGCGGAGATGTTCGGCTGGAAGAAGCGCGATCCCAAGCCGGGCTCGATGAAGGACGGCGACCTGCTGGTCGGCTGGGGGATGGCGACGGCGCTCTATCCCGGCAACCGGCGGCCGGCCTCGGCCAAGGCGCGGCTCACGCCGGACGGCCGCGCGCTGGTGCAGGCGGCCACGCAGGACCTCGGCACCGGCTCCTACACCGTATTCACGCAGGTGGCGGCGGACGCCCTCGGGCTGCCGGTCGAGCGGGTCACCTTCGAGCTCGGCGATTCCGATTTTCCCCCCGCGCCGGGCTCGGGCGGCTCGAACAGCGCCGCCAGCGTCAGCGAGGCGGTCTACCAGGTGGGCGGCGCGATCAAGACCAAGCTGGCGGCCATCGCCACCTCCGATCCGGAGTCGCCGCTGGCGGGGATGCGGTCCGATCAGCTCACGCTCGCCGATGGCCGGCTGGTCGTGACCTCCAATCCGTCGCGCGGCATCGCCATCGGCGAGCTGGTAAAGCGTTCGCGGATGCCGGCGGTGGAGGCGGAGGTGCAGGTCAAGCCGGAGGACGAGAAGACCAAGAAATACTCGATCCATTCCTGGGGCGCCCAGTTCTGCGAGGTGAAGATCGATCCGCTGCTGCCGCGCGTGCAGGTGAGCCGCTGGGTGTCGGTGATCGACGTCGGCCGGGTGCTCAACAGCAAGCTGAGCCGCAGCCAGGTGATGGGCGGGGTGACCATGGGGATCGGCATGGCCCTGATGGAAAACACCGTTTACGATCCCAAGACCGGGCGGCCGGTGACCGACAACTTCGCCGACTACCTGATCCCGGTCAACGCCGATTTCGGGAGCTTCGAGGTCGAGCTGCTCAACCATCCCGATCCGATCATCAACACGCTCGGCTGCCGCGGCGTCGGCGAGATCGGCATCACCGGCGTCGCCGCGGCGATCGCCAACGCCGTCTACCACGCGACCGGCAAGCGGGTGCGCGACCTGCCGATCACGATCGACAAGCTGGTCTGAGGAGCGAGGGCGATCGTCCATTCCGAGGCTGTCGTGAAGCAGGGGCCGCTGCTCGGCCACCGGCAGACGCTGGTGGTGTTCAGCGGCCTCGTGCTCGTTATGCTGCTGGCTGCGCTCGACTCCACCATCGTGTCGACGGCCCTGCCGACCATCGTCGGCGATCTCGGCGGGCTGGAGCATCTGGCGTGGGTCGTCACCGGCTATCTGCTGGCGCAGACGATCGTGACGCCGATCTACGGCAAGCTCGGCGATCTCTATGGCCGCAAGATCGTGCTGCAATCGGCGGTCGTCCTGTTCCTGGCCGGCTCGATGCTCTGCGGCCTGAGCCGGACGATGATGCAACTGGTCCTCTTCCGGGCCCTCCAGGGGCTGGGCGGCGGCGGCCTGATGGTGATCTCGCAGGCCGTGGTCGGCGACATCATCCCGCCGCGCGACCGCGGCCGCTACCAGGGCATTTTCGGCGCGGTGTTCGGCCTCGCCAGCGTCGCCGGTCCGCTGCTCGGCGGCTATTTCACGACCCACCTCTCCTGGCGCTGGATCTTTTACATCAACCTGCCGCTCGGCATCGCCGCCCTGGGGGTGCTGGCCGTCACGCTCCCGGCGCGGTCCGAGCGCCGCTCGCACTCCATCGACTATGCCGGCGCCCTCCTGCTCGCGATCGTGCTCACCGCCCTCACGCTCCTGCCGGACCTCGGCGGCGGCGTCTATCCGTGGTCGTCGCCGCAGATCCTCGGGCTGATCGCCGCCGCCGCCGTCGGGCTGGTGGCGTTCGTCTTCATCGAGCGGCGGGCGAAGGAACCGGTCCTGCCGCCGCGGCTCTTCGCGGACCGCTCGTTCGCGGTGACTTCGGTGGTAGGGCTGATCGTGGGCTTCGCCATGTTCGGATCGATCACGTATTTCCCCGTCTTCCTCCAGGTGGTGAAAGGAGTGAGCCCGACGGCGTCCGGGATGCAGATGCTGCCGATGATGGGCGGAATGCTCACGATGTCGGTGATCTCGGGCCAGTTGATCAGCCGCACCGGTCGCTACAAGCTGTTCCCTGTCATCGGTACCGGGATCATGACGGGTGCGCTGTTCCTTCTCTCGCGGCTCTCGCTCGAG
>DASWQX010000830.1:0-9011 GCA_036403495.1 Thermoanaerobaculia bacterium | reverse complement strand
CGAAGGGGCGCAGGCAGACTGCCCGGTCCCGGCCGCCTACGCCCCTTCGGGGCTTGCGATGGTGGGGCGGCTCGGTTCCTGGGGTTAAAACCCCAGGCTTTATGCCTGCGCCCCTGCGGGGCTGACTTTCCAAACATGCCTGATCAGCCAACGGATGGGTACCGTCGTCGTCGATCCTCCCAGTTCGCCAGGGAACCTCAAGGAATTTGAGGCTTTCCTCGAAGTCATTTATGCAAGGCTGGATGCGGGCGCTCGCAGGATCCTGCTCGCTTGGCTCCGGCAGCGAGCTTAGTTGATGCCTTCTCGAAAGGTCCGAACAGACGCGGCATCACTCTCCGAAGGTCATCCGCGCCAGTTCCTCTTTGAGACGGCTTTGCTCCTCTGGACTGCCGGCATGGGCCAGGCGGTCGGCCAGCTCTAGGAAGCGCTCTCGCGACTCGCGGATCACCGCGTCACTTTTCTCGGCTTTCGACATGGTTTCAGGATACATCGAGTGCTACTCGTGGCGAAGGGCGAGGAGGGGGCTGGTCCTCGCCGCCCGGAGGGCCGGGATGACGCTGGCGGCCAGGGCCGTGACGGCCAGGCAGGCGAGGGCGCCGAGGAACGTCGCCGGATCGCGCGGATCGATCTGGTAGAGCTCGCTGGACAAGAGCCTGGTCAGCAGCAGGGCGCCGCCGGTGCCGAGCGCGAGACCGAGGACGGTGACCCACAGGGAGTCGCGGAGGATCAGGAGCCGCACCTCTCCGGGGGTGGCGCCGAGGGCCGAACGGATGCCGATCTCCGGCAGCCGCCGGCTGACCGAGAAGGCGAGCACGGCGTAGATCCCGATCGCCGCCAGGGTGAGCCCGAGCAGGCCGAGGGCGCCGTAGACGCCGGTGCTGAACCGCTCGGTCTGCGTGCGGACCTGGAAGCGCTCTTCCATCGTCTTCACGTCATAGATCGGCTGGTCGCGGTCGATCCCCGCGATCGCCTCGCGCGCGGCGGGGAGCAGGCTCTCCGGCGCGGACCGGCCGCGGAGCACGAAGGTCATGGCATCGAGGTCGGCGAGGATCGGCTGCGCGGCGGGGAGGTACCAGGCGTCGGAGTTCGTCGCCACCTCGTCCTCGGTCTCCTTGAGCGTGCCGACCACGCCGACCACCGTCAGCCAGGGGCGGTCGGAGTCGTAGCGGTTCCGCTTGACGCGCTTGCCCACCGCGCTCTCGCCCGGCCAGTAGCGGTCCGCGAAGGACTTGCTGATCACGATCGCCAGCGGTGACCGCTCGTCGTCGTGCTCGTCGAGGTACCGGCCGGCGATCAGCGGGATCTTCATCGCCGCGAAATAGCCCGGCGTGACGGTGCGGGTATGGGTGATGTGAAAGCCCCGCTCGCCGGTCGCGGGGTGCCCCTCGACGTTGAACGACGCGGCGTCGGTGCCGGCATAGAGCGGCTGCACCGTGGTGGCGCCGGCGCCTTCCACCCCGGGGATCTCGCGCAGGCGGCGGACGGCGGCGCGGAGGAACGCCACCTTCTGCTCGCGGCGGGGGAACTTGCGGTCGGGGAAGGCAATCGTGAAGGTGAGCAGGTTCCTGCGGTCGAACCCGCGGTCCTCGCCGCGCAGCCGCTGGAGGCTGCGGAACATGAGGCCGGCACCGACCAGCAGCATCAGCGCCAGGGCGATCTCGGCCGTCACGAATCCACCGAGCAGGCGCCGGCTGCCGGGGGACATCGTACGCGAGCGGCCGCCCTCCTTGAGCGCGCCCACGAGGTTGACCTTGGAGACCCGGAGGGCCGGGACGACGCCGAAGAGCATGCCGACGGCGAGCGAGACGAGAAAGGTGAAGGCGAGGGTGGGAAGGTCGAGGCGCGGCTGGATGTCGAACTCGCCCAGCCCGTAGACCGGGCTGAGCGCCGCCAGCGGTCCGACTGCCCAGAAGGAGAGCAGGAGCCCGGCCAGACCGCCCGCCACCGCGAGCGCCACGCTGTAGGTGAGGAACTGCCGGATCAACCGGCCGCGGCCGGCGCCGAGCGCGGTGCGGACGGCCACCTCGGAGCGCTGGCCGAGGCTCTGGGCGAGCAGGAGGTTCGAGACGTTCGCGCAGGCGATCAGCAGCACGAACAGGGCCGCCGCGGAGAGCAGGTAGAGCATCCGGGCGAGATTGCCGATCATCTCGCCACGCAGGGGGCTGAGATCGGCGCCCTTGGGCGCGGTGGGACGCGGATCTTCCTGGGCGATGCGGCTCGCCAGGGCATTCATCTCGGCGCGAGCGCGCTCCAGGGTGATCCCCGGCTTCAGGCGCGCCGGCGCATAGAATTCCTGCGGACCGCCGTCCTCACGGAAGCCCAGGGGCACCCACAGGTCCGCCTCGTAGGGGTGGCGCAGTCCGCGCGGCATGACGCCGACCACGGTGTGAGGAGTGCCGTTGAGGGTCAGCACTCGGCCGAGGATCTTCGAATCGCCGGCGAAGCGGCGCTGCCAGAGGCCGTAGCCGATCAGGACGGTGTCCTCGCGTCCGGGGCGGTCCTCCTCAGCGCTGAAGAGGCGGCCGAGGCTGGGGCGGATGCCGAGGACGGGGAAGAAATCCGCCGACACGCGAGCCCCCGAGATCCGCTCCGCTT
This sequence comes from Thermoanaerobaculia bacterium, assembly GCA_036403495.1. GTDB lineage: Bacteria > Acidobacteriota > Thermoanaerobaculia > Multivoradales > UBA5704 > DATARR01. The sequence continues at coordinate 6,416 of DASWQX010000830.1, read as the reverse complement.
CGCCGCCGCCGGTCAGGGTGAGGCTGGTGCCGGTGGCGGCGGCCAGCCCCGAGAACACGCTGTTCTCGCGCCGCCAGCGGCCGAAGCTCGCCGCGCTCAGGCTCCGGAGGTCGGGCTGGCGACCCGGGAGCGCCAGGTTCTCGCGCACCCGCACCACGCGGTCGATGTCCTGGATCGCCAGTGGACGCAGGAGGAAGGCGTCGACCACGCTGAACACCGCGGTGTTCGCGCCGATCGCCAGGCCCACCGACAGCACCACCACGGCGGTCAGGCCGCGGTTCCCGCGCATCGTGCGCAGGGCGGACCGGAGGTCTTGGATCAGAGATTCCATGGCTCTCCTCGCTCTCGACAGCCTGTCAACGAAAAGCCGCGAGAGCAAATTTCGCGCGGACGGCATAGAGTTCCGCCGTCCGAGAGGAGACCGGAATGACGATCAGCTCGAAGGAGGACCTCGCCGGGATGAGCCGGGTGGGGCGGTTGGTGGGCGAGGCGATCCAGTTGATGAAGGGGACGGTGCGGCCGGGGATGACCACGGCGGAGCTCGACCAAGTGGGGGCCGACTTCCTGCGGGGGCACGGGGCGCGGTCGGCGCCGCAGCTCACCTACAACTTCCCCGGGTTCAACCTGATCAGCGTCAACGAGCAGATCGTCCACGGCGTGCCCGGCCCCCGGCGGCTGGAGCCGGGGGATGTGGTCAAGATCGACGTCACCGCCGAGCTGGAAGGGTATATCGCGGACTCGGCGACGACCGTGCTCCTCCCGCCGGTCTCGCTGGTCGCCCGCAAGCTGCGCAAATGTGCCCGCTCGGCCTTCGACAGGGCGCTCGCTGTGGCAAGGGTGGGTGGTCAGGTCAGCGACATCGGCCGGGCGGTCGAGGGAGAGGTGCGGCGGCATGGCTTCAGCATCCTGCGGAACCTCTGCGGTCACGGCGTCGGCCGCACGATTCACGAGGCGCCCGAGGTGCCGAACTTCTATGATCCACGGTCGCGGATACCGCTGACCGACGGCCTGGTGATCGCCGTCGAGCCGATGATTTCGACCGAGCCGTCGCAACTCGTCACCGAGCCGGACGGCTGGACGATCCGCACTGCCAATCGCTCGCTCACCGCCCACTACGAGCACACGATCGTCATCCGCCGCGGCGAGCCGTTGATCCTGACCGCCCTGGCCGCGGCGTGAGCCTGCACGGATTGGACCTCTCCCCCGTCCTCCGCCTGCTCTACCGGGGACCCCGCGGCGACGCGCCCCAGGTGGTGAACCCCTACCGCGAGGCGTTCGCGGAGCTCGACGGGCCGGCGGCGGCGCGGCGGCGCAGACAGAACCTGGAGGCTTATCTCGACCGCGTGGGGACGCCCCGGCTGGTGCTGGTGGGAGAGGCGCTCGGCTACCGCGGCGGCCGGTTCTCCGGGATCGCCTTCACCAGCGAGCGCCAACTGATCGGGCCGGACGACCGCCGGCTCCCCTGGGGCGGCGCGCCCTTCCAGGCGACCAGCCGCAATCCCGCGCTCTGGCTGGAGCCATCCGGGAGCATCGTCTGGGACGCGCTGGGCGGCGACGCCGCCGGCGCGCTGGTCTGGAACTCGTTCCCCTGGCACCCCTACGGCGCGGCGAGACCCTTGAGCAACCGCACGCCGGAGCGCGCCCTGGTCGCCGCCAACCTGCACGTGCTGGAGCGGCTGCTCGCCGAGCTGCCGGACGCCCGCGTGCTCGCCGTCGGCCGCACGGCGCAAGGGGCGCTGGCCGAGTTGGGCCTCGACGCCCCCGCCCTCCGCCACCCGGCGCACGGCGGCGCGGTGCTGTTCCGGGAGCAACTGCGAGAACAGCGCCGATTGATGCTAAGCTATTAGGAGCTACCAATGCGGCTGGCCGCCGCAGGAGGTTCCCATGTCGCGCTCTCTGTCTCGTGTCGGGCTCGTGCTGGTCGTCCTGGCGCTGCTCGCTCTGCCGGCCTCGGCCGACGTCTACTTCGTGACCTTGACCAACGGCACCGTGGTCGAGACCGCGCGCCAGCCGCAGCAGGCGAGCTGGGATCCCAACATGGTGCTCCTGCTGACCGAGGTGGGCAACTGGGTCGGCTTCCCGAAGGACGAGATCAAGAACGTCCGCTCGGAGGACCCTCAGCAGGGCTTCGGGGTCAAGATCAGCGACAAGGCCATCGCGCTCGGCCGCGCCCCGAACGACCTGCCGGGCTCCAAGACCAAGCAGGAGGAGGCCGCCGACCGCTACCTCGAATACGCCAACCGGCTGCTCGACGTCATGGAACAGCGGTCGAACTACTCGGTGCGCCAGTTCGCGGAGCCCAACTCGTCGCAGGGCGTGCCGATGAACTACGGCGTCGGCTTCTCGGCCATGGGCAGCCTCGGCGGTACCGGCGGCGGCAATATCAACACGCCGACGAACTCCGACGGCGCGAACTCGGGGGTCGCCTTCGGCGGCCTGGCCGGCGCCGGCGCGCCACCGCAATAGCACGCTTCATTCCGGCCTCCCGCCGTGGGGGGCTTCTTTGACAAACCAGACGGTGCGGTGACGTCAGGGCCTTCTCGCAAGGGGAGGTTCTCGCGTCTTGAAGAGGGAAGCCGGTGCGAAACCGGCGCGGCCCCCGCCACTGTAACCGGGTACGAAACCGGACGTGCCACTGCACGGGAGAGATCCAGAATGGGTCGCCCGCGTGGGAAGGCCCGGGAGTAGGACGATCCGGAAGCCAGGAGACCTGCCGCCCGTCCACAACGCCTCCCCCGGGGTGCGGGCGAGGGATTGCGCGCGGAATCGTGCTCTCTTTCGGCCCCTGTTCCAGAGGGGGACGTTGGAATCCGAAAGGAGCGCACCATGCGCCAGATCGTCCCGATTCTCATCGCGGGAGCCCTCGGGGGCGGACTCCCGGCCGCGGCTCAGAGCCCGGTCCCCAGCTTCAGCGACGCCGTCGTCGTCACCGCCTCGCTCGACGGCGAGGACCGCCGGCAGACCCCCGCTTCGACCACCGTCCTCGATCAGCGCGAGATCGCCGCGCGGCAGGTCAACGACCTCGCAGCGCTGCTGACGACCGTCCCCGGCCTCTCGCTCACCCAGTCCGGCCCGGCGGGCCAGCAGACCTCGCTGTTCACCCGCGGCACCAACTCCAACCAGACGCTGCTGCTCTGGAACGGCATCCAGCTCAACGATCCCTACTTCGGCGGCGCCAACTGGCAGTTCGTGCCGCTCGACGGCGTCGAGCGCGTGGAGGTCGTCCGCGGACCGTTCAGCGCCCTCTACGGCAGCAACGCCGTGGGCGGCGTGATCCAGGTGCTCACCGGCACCCACCAGGGGGGCACGCTCAATCTGGAAGGCGGGGAGTACGGGTACAAGCGGAGCGGGCTGGCCGCGGGGGCCGACCTCGGTCCCGTCCGCTTCGACTTCACGGGCAACCTCCGGCGGGGCGGCAACGAGTTCGCCAACGACGACTTCGACAGCGAGGAGGGGGTGGCGCGCGCGCTCTGGGCGGTGAGCCCCGCCAGCAGCCTCGGCGTGCTGGTGCGGGCCAACGATTCGCAGACCGGCATCCCGTTCTCCAGCGGCCTGGTGACGCCCAACCGCAAGATCTCCTGGCAGGAGCGCGAGGTGGCCGTTCCCTTCCAGCTCGATCAGGGCCCCTGGCAGGTGGAGGCGCAGCTCTCGCGGACTGATTTCGACAACGCCTTCCGCGATCCCGACGATCCGTTCTCGAAGAAGGCGGACACCTCCTCGCAGGCCGTGCGCGGCCGCGCGGTGGCGTCCTGGCACGACAGCCAGAACCTGCGGCTGGCAGTAGGAACCGAGGTGGAGCGGCTGGAGGTGACCGCGTCCTCCGACGGTTTCACCAATCTGGATGCCGCGCGGCAGCGCACCTGGGCCGTGTTCGGCCAGGGTAGCTGGGGGAACGGTCCGGTGCGGCTCGACCTCGGGCTGCGGCGCGACGACAATGACGTCTATGGTGGCAAGACCAGCCTGCGCGCCGGCACGGTGGTGAAGCTGGGCGAGGGCACGCTGCTGCGCGCGAGCTACGGCGAGGCCTTCCGCGCCCCCTCGCTCGGCGAGCTCTTCTTTCCCGGCAGCGCCAACCCCGACCTCAAGCCGGAGGACAGCCAGGGCTACGAGCTCGGGATCGAGCGCGTGGCCGGCGGCTGGCGCTTCGGCCTCACCGGTTTCGAGAACCGCCTGCGCAACCTGATCGACTTCGACCTCGCGACCTTCCGGGACGTCAACATCGGCCGCGCCCGCACCCGGGGGATCGAGGGCGAGGCCGGCTACCGGCGCGGGATCTTCGACGCGACGGTGAACGCCACCCTGCAGAACACGGAGGATCAGGACACCGGTCTCGAGCTCCTCCGGCGCCCCAAGCGGAGCGCCAACCTCGTCCTGTCGGCGCGGCCGGGCCCCTGGACGCTCAGCGTCGTGGGACGTTACGTCGGTGAGCGGGCGGACTTCGATCCGTTCACCTTCGGCCGCACCGTGAATCCGAGCTACGCCCGTTTCGACCTCGCCGTCCGCTGGCGGGCGCGCTCCTGGCTCTCCCCCTATGCCCGTGTCGAGAACCTCGCCGACCGCCGATACAGTGAGGCGCTCGGCTTTCCCAACCCTGGAAGGACCGTGATTGGTGGATTGGCGCTCGGCTTCTAGGCGGCTCGCGCCGCTCGTGGTCGGGCTCCTCCTGCTCTCCGCCTGCGGGGATCGGGTGGTGTTCGACCCCGAGGTGACGATCGGGCGGCTGCCGCAGCGGATCGTCGCACTGACTCCAAGCCTGACCGAGACCCTGTTCGCGCTGGGTCTCGGCGATCGGGTCGTCGGCGTCGGCGACTACACGTACTGGCCGGACGCGGCGGTCCGCAAGCCTCATCTCGGCGGCCTGTTCAATCCCAATCTGGAGCGGATCGTCTCCCTCCGTCCCGACCTCGCCGTCCTGGGTCCGAGCGAACGCGACCTCGCCGCCAAACTAAAGCCGTTGAAGATCGACGTGCTGATCGTGCCGAACGAGACGCTGGCGGATGTCGAGAGCTCTTTCTATACGATCGCCGCCCACTGCAACGTGCAGGAGGCCGGTAAGCGGTTGGCGGCCGAATGGCGCGCCGGCCTCGCGCCGAGCCCGCTTCCCGGACCGCCGCTCAAGGTCATCCTCTCCGTCGGCCGCGCGCCCGGCCGTCTCGGCGAGATCACCGTCGCCGGGCATGGCACCTTCCTCGACGAGCTCCTCGGGCGCCTGGGCGCGGTGAACGCCTTCGCCGACGCCCCCACGCTCTACCCGCAGATCGGCGTCGAGGAGATCGTGGCCCGCAAGCCGGACGTCGTGCTGGAGCTCCGTTCGGACCCCCAGACGCCGGAGCAGGCCGCCGCCATCGTCCGCGATTGGCAGGCGCTCTCGGAGGTGCCGGCGGTCAGGAACCATGCGGTCGAGGTCGTCGCCGGCAGCTTCGTGCTGCTTCCCGGTCCGCGCCTGCCTCAGCTCTACAGCGCGATGCGTGCCGCGCTGGTTCGCGCCAGGACGCCCCGTTGACCCCCAACGTCCTGCTCGGCGCCCGTGGGCTCGAATGGCGGTCGCGAAGGCGGACGATCCTCGGTCCTCTCGACCTGGAGGTGATCCGCGGCGAGTGCCTGGCAGTGGTGGGACCCAACGGCGCCGGAAAGACGACGCTTCTCCGCTGTCTGACGGGCCTGCTGTCCCCCTCCGCCGGCGAGATCGCTTATGCCGGCCGCTCGCTCGCCCGGCTCTCCCGCCGCGAGATCGCCCGTCGCATCGCCTACGTGCCGCAGATCCGCCCTGACCGGGTGCCGCTGAAGGTCGAGGAGATCGTGCTCCTCGGGCGCTTTCCGCACCTCTCTACCTTTCAGCTCGCGCCCCGCCGGGAAGACTTCGCGGCGGTCGACGAGGCGCTGCGGGTGGTGGGGATCGAGGAGCTGCGGGGGCGTCCCGTCGACGAGCTCTCGGGGGGCGAGCGGCAGGCGGTGTTCATCGCCGCCGCCCTGGCTCAGGAGGCGGAGCTGCTGGTGCTCGACGAACCCACGCTCCACCTCGACGCGCGCCACCAGAGCGACCTCGCCGGCCTGCTGCAACGGCTGAAGACCGAGACCGACCGTACCGTCGTCCTCGCCACCCACGACCTCAACCTCGCCTCGCTACTGGGCGACCGGCTGATCGCTCTCGCCGCGGGACAAGTGCTCGCGAGCGGCCCGCCTTCCGAGATCCTCCGCCCGGAGTTGCTCGAACGCCTGTTCCGCGCGCGTTTCGAGATCGTCCGCGGCGGCGAGCGGCCGGTCACGGTCCTGGATATTGGATCGTGAAGCCGCGGACCGCTTTCCTGATCCTGCTCGCGGTCTGGGTCGCGACGCTGATCCTGACGCCGCTGGTGGGGAGCCAGTCGCTCTCGCTGTCAGGAATCCTGCACGGAGATCCGTCGACGGCGCTGATC
>DASWQX010000829.1:0-2702 GCA_036403495.1 Thermoanaerobaculia bacterium | reverse complement strand
CGGCGCCAGCGCCGAGATGAACACCTGGTCGGCGCCGAGCTCGGCCAGCCGGCGCAGCATTTCCGTGCGGGCCAGGCCCGACTCCAGCACCGCCGGCGTGGCGCCGCGGCCGGCGAGCTGGGCGAACATGTGCCCCGCCAGCTCGTCCGCCACGTCGTGGGCGGGCACGCAGACCAGCCGCTCCACGGCGACCGTTCCGCCCTCCCTGGCGGTGCGGCCGGCGAGCTCGTCGATCCAGTCGCGGGTGGTGGTGTCGATGAACTCCTGCCGCTCCGGGCTGAGCTCGCCGCGGTGGCGGTCGCGCTCGGCGAGGATCAGGGCGGGGATCAGCACGCCGTCGTAGAACTGGGCTACCGTCCGGTCCTTCATGCAGCTCTCGAGGACCGCGCCGACCTCGGAGGAATCCATCGCCAGCAGGCGGTGATAGACCTGCGCCTCCAGCGGCAGCGGCGGCTGATCGCCGAGCAGCACGTCGAGGAACTGGAGCTGCGGCACATAGCGGCCGATCACCACCAGGCAGACGGTCAGCGGCGTCGCCATCAGCAGGCCGACCGGCCCCCAGAGCCAGGTCCAGAAGACCGCCGAGACCAGGATGCCGATGGTCGAGATGCCGGTCTCGGAGCCATAGACAAGCGGCTCGACGACGTTGTTGCTGATCAGCTCGATGAGCAGGAAGAGGCCGAGCGTCAGCAGCGGCTTCTCCCAGCCGGGGAAGACCGCCAGCGAGATCAGCACCGGCACCGAGGCAGCGATCCAGGGGCCGAGGTAGGGGATGAAGCGCAGCACGGCGGCGAACAGCCCCCAGAGGATGGCGTTCGGCACGCCGATGAAGAACAGCCCGATCCCCACCGCGGTGCCGGTGCCGCCGTTGATCAGGCTCTGCATCAGCAGGTAGCGGCTGACCCGCTCGGCCGCCTCGTCGAGCGCCTGGGTCGAGGCGTTGAGCCGCCCCTGCCCGAACAGGCGCAGCAGGCGGTCGCGCAGGTCCTCGCGCTGGATCAGCATGAAGATGACGAAGATGATGACCAGGCCGGCCGTGCCCAGCGGGCCGAGGAGGGGAAAGAGCGTCGTCCGCAGGAGGGTCAGCGGCGTGTCCGGCGGCTCGACGACGGTGACCGGCAGCGGCGCCGACAGGCTGGCGCGAGGCGTGCCGCGGCGCGGCACCGCTACGGGCGCCGGAGCCGGCGAGCCGACGCCGATCTCCTCCTGGAGATGCTGGACGGCCTGCTTCGCGTGGTCGAGCACCGAGGCTCCCCCGCCGTGGAGGGCGGCGGCCTTGGCGCGGATGTTCTGCTCGTAGCGCGGCAGGGTCTCCGCGAAGTCGACGATCTGCGTCCCCATCATCCAGGTCAGCGCGCCGATCCCGCCGAAGGCGAGGATGACGACCAGCAGCACCGCCGGCACCCGTCCCAGGCGGAGCTTCTGCAGCCGCTGGACGGACGGGGTGAGGATGAAGCTGATGAGGATGGCCAGCGCCAGCGGGATCAGCACCTCGCGGCCGAAGTAGAGCGCGGCCGTGATCAGCGCGAGGGTGACCGCCGGGATGCGCCGCGGCCGGTCCGGGGAGTGCGAGCGTTCCATTCCGCCAAGCTACCACTGCAAGCGCGGCGCCAAGCGCTGCAAGCGGCCTCTGCACTACAATGAATGGATCAGGCTGTACCGGTCGTCTCTCAAGGAGGTTCCCATGAAGAGAGGTCTGCTCGCTCTCCTCGCCGCCGCCGCTCTCTGCGCCGCCTGCGCGTCGGACCCGCAGGGTCAGACGGCCGATTCGAAGACGGGGACGGCGAAAGGCGAGATCTCGGGGATCGGCATCGGCGGCGGGACCTCGTCCGCGGCCGGCGGCGAATCCGCCGGCGGCGAGGCCGGAGCGTGCCCCACCGGTTGCCTCACGCCGCCGCCGGGGTGCGTCATCAAGGGGAACATCAACATCCGCACCGGCGAGCGCGTCTACCACATGCCCGGCCAGAAGCACTACAACGACGTCACCATCGAGACCGAGAGCGGCGAGCGCTGGTTCTGCACCGAGGACGAGGCCGAGGCGAACGGCTGGCGCCGGGCGAGGAAGTGAAGCGAGCTTGAGCGCCCCCGATCTCCTGGCCGATCTCCGCACCGTCAGGGCCACCCGCTACGTGACGCCCCTGCGCGAGGGGGGCTCGCTGCCGGCGATCGTCGAGGCGGACGACCTCGGCTTCTACGTGCTCAAGTTCCGCGGCGCCGGGCAGGGTCCGCTGGCGCTGGTGGCCGAGCTGATCGCCGGCGAGATCGGCCGGGCGCTCGGCCTCAAGGTGCCGGAGCTGGTGCGGGTGGAGGTCGATCCGGCGCTCGGCCGCAACGAGGAAGACTCGGAGATCCGCGACCTGCTCAAGGCGAGCGTGGGACTGAACCTGAAACTCGACTACCTGCCGGGATCGATTACCTTCGACCCCGCCGCCAAGGACACCGTCGAGCCCGACCTCGCCTCGGCCGCCGTCTGGTTCGACGCTTTCGTCACCAACGTCGACCGCACGCCGCGCAACCCCAACCTCCTGCTCTGGCAGGAGAGCCTCTGGATGATCGACCACGGCGCGGCGTTCTACTTCCACCACGGCGCGCAGGACTGGGATGCCCGGGTGCAGACCGCGGGCCCACAAATCCCCGCGCACGTGCTCCTCGGGCGCGCCGCCAGCCTGCATGAAGCCGACGCGCGGCTCCGGCCCCGACTC
>DASWQX010000828.1:0-4567 GCA_036403495.1 Thermoanaerobaculia bacterium | reverse complement strand
CGCTTGCCTACCCCTCCACCACCTCCTCCTCACGCACCCGCAGATCCTCGTTCGCCGCCTCCAGCCCCGCCGTCTTCACCCAGCAGCGCAGCACTTCGGCGACGCTCCAGGCCTGGGCGACGCAGCCGCGGGGGTGGTACGGGGCCTCGGCGTCGAAGACCTCGCTGATCGAGCCCAGGCAGGCCTCGCCGAGGTGGGGGACGAAGCCTTCGAGGAAGGTCCGCGCCTGTTTCGTCTCCCCGGGGTGCACCCGCAGCCAGGCGTCGACGTAGGGGCCGATCAGCCAGGCCCAGACCGTGCCCTGGTGGTAGGCGGCGTCGCGGGCCCGCAGGTCGCCGTCGTAGGTCGGCTTGTAGTCGGGGTGGCCCGGCGCCAGCGAGCGCAGGCCCACCGGCGTGAGCAGCCGCTCGGTGACTACCTTCATCACCGGCTCCCAGTGTGTCCGGTCGAGCACCGGATGATCCAGGGAGATCGCGAAGACCTGGTTCGGCCGGCAGGCGGGATCGTCTCCGGGCTGATCGTCGACGGCGCCGTCCACCACGTCGTAGAGGTACCCCCCCTCGGCGTACCAGAAGCGCTGATTGAACGATTCGCGGCAGCGCGCGGCGTGGCGGGCGATCTGGTCGGCGCTCTCCTCCCGCTTCGACGTCCCCTCCTCGCGCACCCACCTTTCCAGCAGGCAGAGGGCGTTGTACCAGAGGGCGTTGAGCTCCACCGCCTTGCCCCGCCGCGGGGTCACCACCCAGTCGTCCACCTTGGCGTCCATCCAGGTGAGCTGGTACCCCTCGGCCCCCTGCCGGAAGAGCCCGTCCCGCGGGTCGATGCCGATGCCGAAGCGCGTCCCCTGCAGGTGGTGGTTGACGATGTCGATCAGCTTCGGCAGCAGGAGGCGCAGGGTCTCGCGGTCGTCCGTCGCCTGCAGGTAGCGGTGGAGGGCGTGGAAGAACCAGAGCGTGGCGTCCGCTGTGTGGTAGAGCCCCTCCTTGTCGCCGTCCGGGAAGAAGTTGGGGATCAGCCCGTCCTTCACGTAGCGGGCGAAGGTGCGCAGGATGTAGCCGGCCTCGAGCTGGCGGCCGGTGGCGAGCGCCAGTCCTTCGAGGCTGATCATGGTGTCGCGCCCCCAGTCGGTGAACCAGTGATAGCCGGCGATGATGCTGCGGGCCTCGTCGCCGGCGGCGTGAGCGCGGGCGGCGTCCTCGGAGCGGCCGGGGGTGACCACGAAGGAGTCCGCGGCCAGCACCAGCTCGGCGCCGGGCCCCTGGTGGGCGCGCGGGTCGGCGTTGTAGATCAGCCGCCGGCGGCGCTCCATCTCGGCCGAGAAGGCCTCCCGCGACTTCAGCGCCTTCACCACCTCCCAGGTTTCGGTCGAGGCGATCAGCGAGACCGCGTCCTCGCCGGCTTCGAGGTCCATGCCGAAGAAGCCGGGGCACCAGAGATCGCCCACCGATTCATAGCCGCGGCGGGCTTCGACGTCGTAATAGACATCCTCGATCTTGCGCGGCGCCACCGTGAAGGTGGGGTTCACCCCTTGAGGCGACAGGCGGAGCGAGGGGAGGTTCGGCCAAGGGGAGCAGAGCTCGTAGCGGTGCTCCACGGCGACCAGCGTGTAGGGGCCGCCGAGCGGCGTCGAGACCGGCGCGTCGTAGGGGCGGAAGTGGACGGTGGGGTGGAGCTCGAGACGGAGCCCACCGTCGCCCAGAATCAGCCGGTAGACCACGTGGACGGTGTTCTGGAGATGTCCGAGGAAGACCCGCTTCTCGAGACGGAATCCCGCCACCTCGTAGGTCCAGACCGGCAGGCCCCACTCCAGGCGGAACTCGCGCAGATGGCCGGCTCCCGGCACGTAGGCGGGCTGGCCCACCTTCTGCTCGCCGCCCAGGCGGACGATGGTGCCGTCGGAGAGGCGGAGCACCTCCTCGATCTGGCCGAGCATGAAGGTACGGCCGACCGGCGCGGGCATCGCCGCCACCAGCAGGCCGTGATAGCGGCGGGTGGGCACTCCGGCCAGGCTCCCGGAGGCGTACCCCCCGAGGCCGTTGGCGACCAGCCACTCGCGCCGCAACAGACTTTCCGGCAGCGGCTCGGCGGGCACGTCCAGTTCCGCGGACTGCGCGTCGCGCTCGGGCCATGGCATCGATCGGGCCAGCGTGTTCATTTCGCTCCCTCCTCTCGGGCGACCAGCCGCATCGCCACCGCCGCCTGCCCGGGCAGACGCCAGCAGCCCTCCTCATCCTCCGGCGCCGGCGCGCCGCTGCCGCCGTAGCGCGGCTCCTCGCTCGACCAGAGCACCTCCCAGCGGAGGCCGGTCAGGGGAGCCAGCAGCGGCTCGGGCACCGGCTCGAGGTCCAGGTTCCTGCCGAGGTTGACCAGCAGCAGGCGGTCCTCCGAGTTCGGACCGAAGAAGCGGAGCACGAACGCCTCCGGCCCGAGCACGGCACCGTCGAGCGATCCCTCTCCCTGGCCGCGGAAGACGGGGTCCTCCCGGCGCAGCCGCAGCAGGTCCTTGTGCAAGGCGTAGCAGGCGGCGTGCCGCTGCCGCTCCGCGAGATCGAGCCGGCAGCGTTCGAAGCTCTCGACGGACTCGGGATCGGGCACGCCCGCCTGGGTCTCGGGCATGGCCAGGCTGGGGAACTGCGAGAGGAACTCCAGGCGCCCCTTGCGCACCGCGCGCGCCAGCTCCGGGTTGTGGTCGGCGAAGAAGAGGAAGGGGGTGGAGGCGCAGAACTCCTGTCCCTGGAAGAGCATGGGCGTCCCCGGCCCGAGCAGCAGCAGCGCCGTCAGAGCCCGGAAGCGGCCGGGTGAGGCCAGCCGGTGGCAACGCTCGCCACGGGCCGAGTTGGCCACCTGATCGTGATTCTGGAGGAAGTTGACGAACGCCGACCCCCGCAGCCCCAGCCCCGAGGTCCCGCGGCGTTTCTCCTGCCAGGAGTAGCGCTGCCCCTGGTAGAGATAGCCGTGCTTGGCGAGCGAGATCATCTCCTGGGGAGAGCCGTGGTAATCCTTGTAATAGGCCTCGTTGCGGCCGGTCAGGGCCACCTGCGCTGCGTGGTGGAAGTCGTCGTTCCAGAGCGCGTCGAGGCCGTAGCCCCCTTCGGCCGGCGGACGGACCAGCCAGGTGTCCTGCGGCTCGTTTTCGGCGACGATGTAGATCGACCGCTCTCCCGCGGCCTCCCGCGCCCGGCGGGTCAGGGCGGCGAGGATGTGATCCTCGGACGAGTCCCTGACGTCCTGGGTGGCGTCGAGCCGCAGGCCGTCGAGGTGGTACTCGTCGATCCAGTAGCCGGCGTTGGCGACGAAGAGCTCGCGCACCGGTCCCGAGCCTTCATCGTCGAAGTTGATCGCCTGCCCCCAGTCGTTGGTGTAGCGGTCGGTGAAGTAGCTCGCCGAGAACTGCGTCAGATAGTTGCCGTCCGGCCCGAGATGGTTGTAGACGACGTCGAGGATCACCGCGATGCCGGCGGTGTGGGCACGGTCGACGAAGCGGCGGAAATCGTCCGGTCCGCCGTAGAGGTGGTAGGGCGCGAAGAGGCAGACGCCGTCGTACCCCCAGCCGAAGCGGCCGGGGAACTCGGCGACCGGCATCACCTCGACGATCGTGACCCCGAGATCCGCCAGCTCGGGAAGCTCGCGCGCCGCCGCTTCCCACGTCCCTTCCCGGGTGAAGGTGCCGAGGTGCATCTCGTACACGACCTGACCGTCGCGGCCGGCGCCGGTCCAGCCCGCGTCGGTCCAGGGGAACGCCGAGGGGTCGATCACCTGAGAGGGCCCGTGCGGACCTTGCGGCTGGAAGCGCGAGGCGGGATCGGGGAAGGCGTCGCCGCCGTCCAGGCGCAGCCGGTAGAGCGCGCCCGCGCCGGCTCCCGGAACGAGGCCCGAGAAATAGCCGTCCCCCTCGGGGGTCAGCTCGAAAGCCACCGGCCATTCTTCCGAGGCTTCCTCGAACACCACCTCGACGCGCTCGCGGCGGGGGGCCCAGACGCGGACGTGGACCCCTCCGGATGCCACTTCGGCACCGACGGGGAGGCGGCGGGCGGGGGCGGTCGTCTTCCGGGACGTTCTCTGAGTGGTCGTCTTCGTCTTCATCGGCGGCGGAAGAAATGCAGGGTGCGTGCCCGGCGGGCAATGCCGGCTACTCTCCCCGTCCTCCGGCAGGCGCGCCGAGCCGCACGGGAATCGCCATGCGCCGGTCGCCACGGAGCACCTCCACGCGGACGGTGTCGCCGGCTTTCTTCCCCTCGACCGCCACCAGAAGCGCGTCGCTGGAGTTCACCGCTTGGCCGTCCACGGTCAGGACGACATCGCCCAGCTCGACGCGGCCGAAGCCGGCGCGACGGAGACCCTGGAGCCCGGCGCGGGCGGCACCGCTGCCCGGGGTGACCCGGGAGATCACCGCGCCCTCGACCCCCAGGCGCTGCGCCAGCCCCTGGTAGACGTCGAATCCCAGCGACGGCCGCTGCACCCGTCCGTAGCGGATCAGGTCCGGCACCACCCAGGCGACGTCGTGCTCCGGGATGGCGAAGCCGACTCCCGAGGAGCCGCCCGAGGGGCTGTAGATCGCCGTGTTCAC
>DASWQX010000827.1:0-12825 GCA_036403495.1 Thermoanaerobaculia bacterium | reverse complement strand
AAGCGCTCCAGCCACATGCCGACGCTCACCACCAGCGAGATCATGAACAGCCAGAACGGCGAGGTGCGGAACTTGCGGATCCACAGGAGCTGGGGGGTCAGGCCGTTGCAGAAGATCAGCGCGTACCAGTAGCCCCCGTAGGGGCCGAAAACGCGGTTATAGGCCATGAAGCGCTCGTAGACGTTGCCGCTGTACCAGGCGAAGAAGAGCTCCATCACGTAGCCGTAGAACACGATCAGCCCGGTCGCCAGCATCACCTTGCCCATGTTCTCCAGGTGGCGGTCGGTGATGAAGTCCTTCCAGCCGAAGGCGACCCGCAGCGGGATCGCCAGGAGAAGCACCATGGCGAAGCCGGCGTAGATGGCGCCGGCCACGAAGTAGGGGGGGAAGATCGTCGCGTGCCAGCCGGGGACGATACCGATCGAGAAGTCGAAGGACACCACCGTGTGCACGGAGAGCACCAGCGGCGTCGAGAGCCCCGCGAGCAGCAGGTAGGCGGTCTCGTAGTTGTGCCAGTGCCGCGCCGAGCCGCGCCAGCCGAGCGAGCCCATGCCGTAGAGCACGCGGGCGACCTTGTTCTTCGCCTTGTCGCGCATCGTCGCGAGGTCCGGGACCAGGCCGACGAACCAGAACATCGCCGACACCGTGGCGTAGGTGGTCACCGCGAACACGTCCCAGATCAGCGGGCTGCGGAACTGCGGCCAGAGGGTCATCGTGTTCGGGTAGGGGAGCAGCCAGTAGAAGAGCCAGGGGCGCCCCAGGTGGAGCACCGGGAACATGCCGGCGCAGGCCACCGCGAACAGCGTCATCGCCTCGGCGAAGCGGTTGATCGAGGTCCGCCACTCCTGCCGGAAGAGGAGCAGGATGGCGGAGATCAGCGTGCCGGCGTGGCCGATGCCGATCCACCAGACGAAGTTGATGATCGCGAAGCCCCAGCCGATCGGCCAGTTGACGCCCCAGATCCCGACGCCCTTGTAGAACAGCCAGGTGACCGCGGTCAGGAACATCATCAGCAGGGCGAAGGCGACGGTGAAGCCGAGGAACCACCACTTCGGCGTCTTCTTCGTCAGGATGACGTCGGCGATCTTGTCGGTGACCGTCCCCGCCGTGTGGCCGGGGCCCACGATCGGCGGCTCGTACGGCTTCGCCACCAGGGCGGTCTTCTCAAGCGTGGCCATGCTCAACTCCTCCGGCCGTGTTCTTGGGGGACGACTCCAACGCCGCCAGCGCGGGGTTCGGATTGCGCAGCTTGGCGAGATAGGTGGTGCGCGGGCGCGTGTTGATGTCCTCGAGCAGCCCGTAGTTCAGCGGATCGGCCTTGCGCTTCGAGACCTCCCACTCGGGATCGTTCTGGTCGCCGAAGACGATCGCGCCGGTCGGGCAGGTCTGCTGGCAGGCCGTCTGGATCCAGTTCCTGGGGATCGGCTGGCGGTCGACCTTGGACTGGATCTTCGCCTGCTCGATGCGCTGCACGCAGTAGGTGCACTTCTCCATCACGCCGCGCATGCGCACGGTCACGTCCGGGTTGTTGAGCAGCTCGAGCACCGGCGTGTCCTTGTCGCTGTAGCGCAGGAAGTTGAAGCGGCGCACCTTGTAGGGACAGTTGTTCGAGCAGTAGCGGGTGCCCACGCAGCGGTTGTAGACCATGTCGTTCAGCCCCTCGTCGCTGTGCACGGTGGCGGCCACCGGGCAGACCAGCTCGCAGGGTGCGTTCTCGCACTGCATGCAGGGGAGGGGCTGGTAGTGGAGGGTCGGCTCGTCCATGTCGCCCGCGAAGTAGCGGTCGACCCGCAGCCAGTGCATCTCGCGGCGGGCCAGCACCTGGTCCTTGCCGACCGACGGGATGTTGTTCTCCGCCTGGCAGGCGACGATGCAGGCGCTGCAGCCGGTGCAGACGTTGAGGTCGATCGACATCGCCCAGGCGTGCCCCTCGTACTTGTGGTTCGGGTAGAGGGTGTCGTCGACCGGCGGCGCCTCGCGGTCCTTCTTGAGGAACTCGGGATCGGCCTGGTACTCCGCCAGGGTGCCGGTGCGGATGACGTGCCGCGCTTCCTGCTGCTCGGCCGCCTCCTCGTCCTCGTGGACGATGAAGCCGCGCATCGCGTGGTGGTTCTGGGTGCAGGCGACGATGTACTGGCCGCCGAGGCTCTTCAGGGTGGCGCCGGCGCCACCCCAGAGCGCGGTGGTGGTGCGCAGGGGGTAGGCGTCGAACCCCTGGCCGGACGCCTTGCCGGCCTTCGCGCGGCCGTAGCCGAGAGAGAGCTGGGCGGTGTCCTCGGCGACGCCGGGGAGCACCCAGACCGCCGCCTTGGCGATCTTGCGGCCGGCGAGGCCGACCTCCACCGTGTCGTGAAAGGTGAGCTTGAGCCGCGCCGCCGTCTTCGGACCGAGGATCAGCGCGTTGTCCCAGACCAGCTTGGTGACCGGCTTGGGCACCTCCTGGAGCCAGACGTTGGAGGCGTAGCGGCCGTCCCAGATCGTGGCGTCGGGCCGGATCTGTAACGTGATCTCGCCCGGCTTGACGGCGGCCATCGCGGCGGCCATCTCGCTCGCCGCCTGCTGCACCGCGCCGCCGTTGAGCGCCGCCGTGGCGCGCGGCGCGGCGGTGGCGGGGATCAGGCCGGCGTGGAGGGTCTCGCGCCAGGCCTTCTCGAAGGTTGCGGTAGCGGTCGCGCCGACAGGGTTGTCCGTCCCCGCCGGGCTGACCGGATTGTTTGTCCCCGAACCGGCGGTCGGTGCGGCGCCGCCGATCGAGCTGGCGCCGGCCGGCATGCCCTGGGCGCCGGGGAAGGGGCCGCCCATGTTGAGCAGGGTCGCGTTGCCGCCGCCGCCCGTGGTGTCCTTCGCGACGTCGGCGAGGCCGGCGGTCAGGCCGGGGAGCCGCGAGGTCCAGTACGCGCGGACGAGGTCGTAGCCGGCGGCGTCCACCTGGCCTCCGAGGGCGCCGGCGACCAGCTCGGCGGCGGTCTTGGCGGCGGCGTAAAGCGGCTCGATCAGCGGCTGCTGGATCGACACCGTGCCGTCGAAGGCGCGGGCGTCGCCCCAACCCTCGAGCTCGTGGGCGGCCGGGATGTGCCAGTGGCAGTGATCGGCGGTCTCGTCCTGGAAGAGCCCGTGATAGACGCGCAGGGCGACCTTCTCGAAGGCGTCCTTGAAGTCGAGGTCGGCCGGCGCGCTGTAGAGCGGGTTGACGCCGTCGAGGATCACCAGCACCTGGACCTGGCCGGCGGCCATGTCGCGCGTCAGCTCGGCGATCGACTGCACGTGGTCCACCGGATCGGCCTCGACCGGCTCCTGGTAGAAGACGGTCGTGCCGGCGTTCCCCAGCGCCTGGTTGATGCCGTGCACCAGCACCTGCGCCGCCGGCGAGAGGTACTCGTCGCCCACCACCAGCGAGGCGCCGCGGTTGGCCTGGAGATCCTTGGCGACCTCGGCCACCCAGGTCTGCACCTTGGGCGCGAGGGCCTGGGGGGGGCCCGCGGCGGCGGCCGGAGCCGCGCCCACCGCCTGGGCGAGGGCGAGGACGAATCCCTCGACCTGCGCCGGCGGCAGTTGCAGCCGGTGATCGGCCAGCGACGAGACGCCGACCGGCACGCTTTCCACCGTGTACAGGCGGCTCATCGAACCGGGGTGGGAGTGGACCCGCCGCCCCTCGGCGAAGTCGTGGGCGTAGCGCACGCCGGCCGAGCCTTCGCAGAAGACGTCGGCGCCGAGCGACAGCACCACCTTGGCCTTGGTGAAGTCGTAGCGCGTGTCGAGCTGCCGGCCGAAGGCGCGCATCGCGGCGGCGCGGGTCTGGTGGGGGCCGGCGGGCTCCCAGCGGTGCCAGCGCGCCTGCGGATACTTCTTCAGCACGGTCTGCATCTGATCGGCCAGCGTCGGCGAGGTCACCGTGCCGCTGAGGATGCGCAGCCCCTGGCCCGCGGGCAGGCCGTGCAGGGTCTCGGCCATCTGGGCCGCGAACTGCGCCCAGGTGCTGAGGCGGCCGTCGAAGAGGATCGTCTGCGAGCGCTCGGGATCGTAGAGCGTCAGCACCGCCGCCTGGGCGAAGTAGTCGGCCGCGCCGAGGCTCGCCGGGTGGTCCGGGTTTCCCTCGATCTTGGTCGGCCGCCCCTGGTGGCTCTCGGCGAGCACGCCCGTCGCGTAGCCGGCGTGGGTGAGCGCGGTCGCGAAGTAGAGCGGCTTGCCGGGGATGAGCTGCTCGGGCTGCTTGACGTAGGGGATGATCTTCTCGAGCGGCTGCTTGGTGCAGCCGGTCAGCCCGGCCAGCGCCAGCGCGGCGCCCGAGAGCTGCAGGAAGCCGCGGCGCGAGACGCCCGCCGGCCACTCCGACGCGAAGCGCGGGAACTCGCGGTTGAGGAGGTCCTCGAACTCGGGAGTCTCGGCGAGCTCGTCGAGGCTGCGCCAGTACTCCGGCCCCTTCTTGGTCCGCAGCCGCTCGCGCACCTCGTCCAGCTCGAGCCGGGCCTTGGCCGGCTGGGGAGCGGCTTCGGCGCCGCACTTGCCTTTGGCGTTGACGCTGTCCATCAGGTTCGCTCGCTCTCGTTGTTGGTACTGCCTGAAAAGCTTTCTTCCAAGCTCCGGCCCCGCCTTAGCGGTGGCACGTCGAGCAGCTCGTCAAAGAATGAAGGTCGTATTCCTTCGCCAGGTGGGTGCGCAGCCGCGCCTGCTCCGCAGACGTTGGGGTCCAGCCCGGCTGCGAGGCCACCTTGACCGGCACGTTCATCGCGCCCGCGTTGGCCGCCAGGCTCGTCCACGTCCCCGGCTCCCGCGGATCCCAATTGATGTTGAACACCTCTTCGCGTGGCCGCACGTTCTGTGCCGGGTTGCGGTGGCAGTCGAGGCACCACTGCATCTGAAGCGTGGCGTTCTGGAACATCAAGGGCATCCGGTTCACCTTGCCGTGGCACGACTCGCAGCCGATGCCCTTGGCGATGTGAACGGAGTGGTTGAAGTAGACGTAGTCGGGAAGGTCGTGGACCCGCGTCCATTGCAGCGGCACGTTGTCGCGGTAGCTGGCGCGGACCGGCTCCAGCAGCTCGGCGTTGGTCCAGATCTGCCGGTGGCAGTTCATGCACGTCTCGGTCGGGGGGAGGCCGGCGAACGCCGACCGCTCGACCGAGGTATGGCAATAGCGGCAGTCGATCCCCAGGCCGCGGTTGTGGTGCTCATGGCTGAACGGCACCGGCTGGCGCTTCACCACGTACTGGCCGGTCAGGTACCCCGAGGTGCCCATCAGGGTATAGACCGCCCAGCCGAGGAAGCCGAGCAGAAAGACGCCGCCAAAGATGCTCACTCTGGCGAGAGTGTTGGTGCTGCGATGGAAGATCTGCATGGGGAGCCACCCTCCCTAGAGTCCCGACCGGCGACAATACCCGACCGCTGCTCGGGGTTCAAGGGACCGTTTGCTTGTGAAAGTCGTCACAAGCCCGGACTGTACTGCACCCCGTGGCGCGGTACAAGACCGAAGATGGCCCGCTCGAAGGCCAATCCCGGAAACCGCTCGCAGGGGCGCGGCATGCTGCGTCCCTGCTCTCCGATTCAGGATGTAGAAAAGCGTGCATGCCGGGCCTGGAAGCGCCGGCTTTGCATCTTGCACCTCCGCGCCGGGGTGCCGTGTTTCGTCAGTCGAGGTGGCCAAAAACCAGTCTCCATAGGGATTTACCGATGTTGGCCTGGGATTTGCTGTGACAGGCTTTTGCTTGGGAGTCGGCGGGCGAGGGGAGAAACGGGAGGGAGCCGCCGATGGCAAGGAAAGGAGATGCAGTCCATGAGATCCTCACTTCGACCGATCGCCTTCATCGTCCTCCTCACCTTCCTTCTGGTTCCCGGTCTCTCGTTCGCGAGGACGGCCCCAGCTCATCATTCCGCGTTGACGAGCGCCAGCGCGCCGTCGACTGATATTTTTCGCGCGTTCACTTCGGTATGGAATTTGCTTACCTCATATCTGAAGAATGGCGGGCAGATGGACCCCAACGGCGCCCCGACCCCGCCGCCGCCGACGAGCTCGGCGGACAACGGCGGACAGATGGACCCGAACGGCACGCCTAAGTAACGTGGAATGTAAGGTGAAGTAACGTAAGGTTTTCAGTGGGACGCGCAGTCTCTGGAAGGAAACGACACGATGGCACACCTAGCAATCGATCCGGTGGAGACCGGGACCGAGGCTCCCAGGCTGCTGGCCGAGCTCAAGCGGTACCGCTTCGAGGATCAATATCACCTCGTTCGCAGCCATCGCCGTTTCGCGAGCCGGGAGCTCTGCGAGTTGCTCTGCCAGGAGTGCGTCCGGCTGACCGCGGTCGCCCCCGACCGCGCGGTCGAGTCGGCCGAGCTGGCGGTGCTGGTCGCCGACGTGCTCAAGGCGGAGGACCTCGCCACCACCGCCGACCTCTACCAGTTGCGGGGGTATGCCTGGGCGCACGACGGCAACGCCCGCCGCGTCCTCGGCGACCTGCGCAACGCCGAAGAGTCGTTCGCCATCGCCGAGTCCTGGTGGGACGCGGGCACGCGCTCCGCCGGCGACGCTCTCGGCTACGAGCCCATGATCCTCGATCTCAAGGCCTCCCTGCGGATCTCCCAGCGGCGGTTCGGCGAGGCGTTCGCGGCGCTGGACCGTCTGGTGGTCATCCACACCGGCGGCTCCCGCCCCGAGCACCGGGACCGCCATCTGGCCGGCCGCGCGCTGGTCGTCAAGGCTCTTGGCCACGGCGAGATGGGCGAGCCCGAGGAGGCGATCCGGCTGCTCGAAGAGGCCGCGCCCCTGCTCGACGCGCCGCGCGACCCGCGCCTGTTCCTCTGCCTGCGCCACAACCTGCTCTGGAACCTGACCACCATCGCGGCCTACGCCCAGGCGCAGCGGATGCAGCCGGAGGTCGCGGCCCTCTGCCAGGAGCTCGGCAATCCGCTCGACCTGATGCGCCTGCGCTGGGCCGAGGCGAGGATCGCCGCCGGGCTGGGGCACATGGCCGTGGCCATCGAGCTCTTCCAGTCCCTGCGCCGCGACTTCGCGGAGCGCGGCATCGCCTACGACGCCGCCCTCGTCACCCTCGAGCTGACCGCCCTCTACGCCCAGATGGGCGCCTTCGCCGAGGTCAAGCACCTGTCGCTCGAGATCGCCGGCATCTTCGAGTCCCAGGACGTCCCGCGCGAAGCCCTCGCCGCCCTGCTCTTCTTCCAGAAGGCCGCCGAGCGGGAGCGGGCCACCGCCCAGCTCGCCCGCGAGATCGGCGCCTTCCTCGAGAAGCTGCGCTGCGATCCCGATCTCCGCTTCGAGCTCCGGCACTAGCCTGAATCACCGGTCAGGATTTTCGGCATTCCCTACCTTGGCATCGAGCCGGGGTAGGGTGTACACTTTGCCCAACAACCGAGAGGTGTTGGGCAGTTGTACAATCGTCGTGAATTCCTGAGGGCCGGAGCCCTCGCGGGGGCGGGTCTGCTGGCCGGCCCCATGATCAACCGGGGGCGCTTCAGCCTCTTCGCCGACGACCGCGTCCTGGTCTCGGCCCGCGCCATCGAGCTGGTCGGGCGGTCGATGGTGATCGACATGCTCGGCCTGCTGACCCTCGACTGGCCGAAGCTCTGGACCTGGCAGCGCGATCCGGCGGCGTTCGCACCGGACGACTTCCAGAAGCTGCGCGCTTCCGGCGTCAAGGTCTTCCACCCCGCCGTCGAACCGGACGATCCGCACCCCTACGAAGCGGCGCTCTCCTGGCTGTCCGGCTGGAACCGGCTGCTGGACGGGCGTCCGGACTGCTTCGTGCGCATCGCGGCCGGCGGCGACTTCCAGCGGGTGCGGGCGGAGGGGAAGATCGGCGTCCTGGTCGGCTTCCAGAGCTCCGACCACTTCCGCACGGCGGCCGACGTGGCGGCCTTCCACGCGCTGGGGCAGCGGGTCTCCCAGCTCACCTACAACGCTCGCGACCGCATCGGCTGCGGCTGCTTCGAAGCCGAGGACACCGGCCTCACCCCCTATGGCGCGGAGATCGTGGCGGCGATGAACGCCGCCGGCATGGTGGTGGACGTCTCCCACTGCTCCGAGCGCACCTGCCTGGACGCCTTCGCCGCCTCCCGGCAGCCGGTGCTGATCACCCATTCGAACTGCAGCCGGCTGGCGGCCAATCCGCGTTGTAAATCCGACGCGGTGATCCGCGCGATGGCCGCCCGCGGCGGCGTGATGGGGATCACCTCGGTGGCCGCCTTCGTCAACCACCGCGGGCCCGCGACCCTCGACGACGTCCTCGACCACTTCGACCACGTCGTCCGCGTGACCGGCGTCGAGCACGTCGGCCTCGGCAGCGACCTCGCCGCCGACGCCGTCGATCCGCGCACCGGCCGCGCCCTCGCCCGCTACGCCGTCCGCGGCCTGCCGCCGGCCCGCCGGGTCTTCGACCTCACCGAAGGGCTGATCCGCCGCGGCTACGACGACCGCGCGATCGAGCTGATCCTCGGCGGCAACTTCCAGCGCGCCCTCACCGCCATCTGGGGCCCCGAGGCGGGAGCGATGCCGCGGACCATCGCGGCGGGGTAGGGGGCGCGTCGGGGGAGCTTGCGTCGACCGGCGACGGGGTTCTCTGTTAAGATGTCGGCGATGGACGAAAACCGCAAGGGGTACCAGCTCAAGGCTCCGGGCGCACCGTCCGGCGCGCCTCGTCACCTGCCGGGCCGCGGCTCGTTCCCACGGGTCGACGATCGTCTGGTGGAAGCTGAGGTCACGCGTGACGAGATGATCGGCGGTCGCCGGATCGTCGCGTCTCCGGCCAGTCCGCCGCACGCGCTCCAGCACACCCGCCTCGACTACGTCCTCCAGGCTCACGTTGCCCCCGGCTACATGGCGGCGACCGACCTGCTCACCCGCCACGACATCGAGTCGGACTTCGCCAGCGACACCTGCATCTACAAGGCGGGCGTGGATCCGGCGACGGGAGTGCGCTATCTGGAAGAGATCGCTTTCGAGGTGGTCTCGGAGCAGAACCAGCGATGGGTGAGCGAGAAGGCCAAGCGGATGCACCGCCGGGGCGTGCGGCGGATCTTCACGGTCTGGGTCAAGACGCAGCAGGTCTGCGAGTGGTCCGCCGAGACCGAAGCCTGGAGCCCTCTGGATGCCGGCCTTTCGATCACGGATCCCTGCCTCGTGGCACCGGTGGCCGTGGCGGCTCTGCTCGACGCCGCGCTGGCCGACAACGCGGTCGTTCGAGCCTTGGCGGCCAAGGGAAACCCGGTGCTCCGGCAACGGGAATCCGAGGCGGAAGCCAGGGGCAAGGCGGAAGGGCGGGCGTCAGCCACTCTCAGGGTTCTGGAATCGCGCGGTATCGCGGTAAGCCCTGAGCAGCGACAGGAGATCCTGGGCTGTCGCGACCTCGATCGCCTGGACCGCTGGCTGAGCCGGGCGGCTCTGGTTTCCTCCACCGAAGAGATTACTTCAGAGCCCTGAAAAGCTTTTCCCTTACCCCAGCACCGTCCGCAAAGCTCCCAAAAACGTCTCCATCTGAGGACGCGTTCCGATCGTCACCCGCAGGTGCGTCGGCATCGCCGGGAAGCGGCGGCCGACTTCGACGCCGTGCTGCTTGAGGGCGGCGATCACCGGGCCGACGTCCTTCCGCAGATCCGCCATCAGAAAGTTGGTCTCCGAGGGGATGGCGGGGTAGCCCATCGTCTCCAGGCCGGACTGCACGAAGGCCCGCGTCTCGCGGTTGCGGCGCCGGCCGGTCTCGACGTGCCCGGCGTCCGCGATGCTGGCGCGCGCCGCCGCCAGGGCCATGATGTTGATCGAATCGAAGGACTGCTGGTCGTGCAACCGGCGGATCGTCGCCGGCTGCGCCACCGCGTAGCCGCAGCGCAGGCCGGCCATGCCGTAGATCTTCGAAAAGGTGCGCGCCACGATCAGCCCGGGGTGGTCGGCGATCCGCGGCAGCATCGACTCCCAGTCGTGCCCCTCCGCGTAGTGAGCGTAGGCCTCGTCGACCAGCACGGCGGCGCCGGCCGGCACCCGGTCGAGGAACGCCCGCAGATCCGCCGCCGGCGTCAGGCTCGCCGTCGGATTGTTGGGATTGCAGACGTAGATCAGCCCCGCCCCCGCCGGCAGCATCTTGTCGAGGTCGTGCCGGTGGCCCGTCGCGAGCGGCACCCGGACGACCTCCGCGCCCCTCACCTGCGCGTAGCGGGCCACCGCCTCGAACGTCGGCTCGGCCACCACCACCGCCCGCCCCGGCCCGGTGTAGGCGTCGGCGCAGAGCTTGAGGATCTCGCTGGAGCCGTCGCCCAGCAGGATGTGATCGGCAGGTACGCCGTGGAGCTTCGCGAGGTCCGCCACCAGGGCGTCCGCCGCCTCGTCGGGGTACCGCCAGGCGAGGTTGAACGCCTTCCGCATCGCCTCCAGAGCCGCCTGCGACGGGCCGTAGGGGTTCTCGTTCGAGCTCAGGCGCACGATGCCGGCCGCCGCGGCCTCCGGGGCGAGCGGGAGAGCCTCCGCCAACCGAAGATCCGGGCGCAGCGCGCTGGTCGCCACCCCCAGGCCGAGCAGCCGGGTAAAACCACGACGGGTCAGGGACGTCGCCATTGCTCACCTCCTGGAAAGATGCCAAGTATAGGCCGCCTTGGGATTCTGAGCTTGCCCCGCAAGGGGCAACGGCATGTAGCCTGGGGCGTGAGCCCCAGGAAGAGCGATTTCAAGAACCCAAAAGCCCCGAAGGGGCGACGGCAGCCCACGGCGAAGCAACGGATTGCCGTCGCCCTTTCAGGGCTATGGGATGGGATTGGACGCCTTTCCTGGGGCTCACGCCCCAGGCTACATGCCTTGGCTCCTTCGGAGCCCAAACTCCCCACCTCACATCTCCTCCTGATACCCCCGCACCTGCCCATCCGGCCCCCGCTCCACCCCCGGCGCGTAGGTCCCCATCTCGTGGCGCTCCCACCAGAGGCCGGTGCGCCGCTTCACCGCGGGCGTGGTGAACCAGTATTGCCAGAGCACCGTGCGCACCCGCGCCGGCGGCTTGCCGGCGAAGGGATCGCGGCGGAAGAGCGCGAGGACGTCGGGGCTCCCTTCGAGGAGGCGGACCTCCGTGCTCGCCACCCAGGGGTTGTCCTGCCAGGAGCCGAGCGAGGCGAACCAGAGGTTCCATTCGAACCGCGGCTGGTAGGGAGCGTAGACGCCCGGGCGGCCGGCGGGGTCCTGCGGCTTGTAGCGGAAGGGGTAGGGGATCCAGGTGCGGCCGTCGCGGCTCCCCTGGAACTCGATCTCGTAGCGCTGCCGCGTCATCACCGCGAAGAGGCCGTAGCGGTTGGCGATCCGGAACGGCCGCAGCAGGCGCTCGGGAAACGCCAGCGGGCCCGCCGGCAGATAGGGGATGACGGTGGCGTAGAAGATCCAGATTAGCGCCACCGCCGCGCCGATCGGACGCCAGCGAGGGATCGATCGCGCCTCGACGCCCTCCCGCGCCCGCAACCCGATCCAGGCCAGCGCCCGGTCGTCGAGCAGCAGCACGCCGAGCAGCAGGACCAGGTAATTGAGGAACGCGTAATTGGCGGTGAGGATGATCCCGATCTGAAACGGCGTTACGATCAGGAAGCAGGCCAGCCGGACGCGGCGCGGGAGCCAGGCCATCCAGACGATCACCAGCTCGAGCAGCAGCGTCGCCCCGGCGGTGACGGCGTGGAAGCCGTGCGAGAGGTACTGCTGCACGTACCAGCCGGGCCAGGAGGGGAGCGGACCGTTCTCGTAATAATGATCCATCGCGGTGAGGTGCCGCCACTGCTCGTCGCCGCTCATCAGCTTCACCACGCCCGATTCGAAATAGATCCGGAACCACTCCCACTGGAGCAGGAAGAGGCTGGCGCGCGATGGCGGCCGGTCGGCCCCGAGCCCCGGCCGCAGGCCGCGCGGCGCGAAGAAAAGTGACAGGAATCCCGCCTCCAGCAGCATGCCGTCCGATTGATACGACGCGAAGTCCTGCGCCGCGCCGATGAACGAAAGGAAGGCGGCGAGGCAGATCCCGATCGTCAGCCGCGGCCAGATGTTGAGGATCAGCAGCACGGAGGCGATCAGGCCGGCCCACACCAGCGCCGTCAGCATGGCGTCGCCGGATTGGATCCAGAGCAGCGTCGGCACCCGCCAGAACCGGGAGGCGCCGGGGAGGACGCGGGCGACCTCCTGGAGGTACGCCGCCGCGGGCAGGATGCCGCGCGATCCGATCAATCCCTTGATCTGGAACGCCAGCGAATAGAAAGCGGAAAAGAAGATCACGCCGAGGCCGCGGAGGAAGAGCCAGCGCGGCCAGAGGACGCTCCGGCCGGCCGTGATGCCGGGGCCGAAGAGGCGGTGGAAGCGGGAAGTTCCGTTCACTTTGCGATCGGCCGCGCGAAAACCACCTGCGATTTGATCCGCGCGAACCCGAGCCGCTCGTAGAAGGTGTGGGTGCGCTCGCGGACGACGTTGCTGCGCACCCGCAGCGTGGCGAAACCATTTTTCGCGCCCCATTCCGCGGCCGCCTCGACCAGCTCGGCGCCGATCCCGCCGCTGCGGTGCTCCTGGTCGACCACCAGGGCCAGGATCCCCGCGAAGCATTCTGTCTCGACGTGATGGCTGGCGGCGACGTGGATCCAGCCGACCACCGCGCCGTCCGATTCGGCGACCAGGATGGCGTTCTCCGGTCGCGACGTCACGTCGCGCAGCCGCGGCTCGGCCTCCTCGGGTCGGGTGGGATAGCCGAGCTGAGTCGCCAAGCCGGCGATGGTGGCGGCGTCCGACATCCTGGCGGGGCGGATGATCATGACGGTGTCTCCTCTTCGGATCACCAAGTGTAATCCGGAATCGGCGGGTCCAGGTCTTCG
>DASWQX010000826.1:0-4555 GCA_036403495.1 Thermoanaerobaculia bacterium | reverse complement strand
CGCTCAAGACCTGCTTCTGGTGCCCGTTGAGCGTGCGGAGCAGCTTGCCGCTGCGCGCCTCCCAGAGCCTCACCGTCCTGTCAGCACTCCCGCTGGCCAGCATCCCACCCTGCGGATCAAAAGCCACGCTCAAAACCAAATCTTTGTGTCCTTCGAGCGTGCGGAGCAGCTTGCCGCTTCGCGCTTCCCAAAGCTTCACCGTCCTGTCATAACTCCCGCTAGCCAGCGTCCCGCCCTGGGGATCAAATGCCACGCTACTGACCATACCCCAGCGCCCTTCAAGCGTGCGGAGCAGCTTCACGCCGGGCGGCAGCTCCGGCCGCTCCCCTTCGTTCGCCCGTTGCTCTCGCTCGTCCTTGTTTGCCATAGGGTGAAGGTATTCTACCCCGTAGACGGCAGCAATTCAGGCGGAGGTGGAGGCAGGCGGTCGTCAACCGCCGACGGCGCGGCCCCGCCCGGGCATCAATGCCCGGGCTATATCGGAACCAAGAAGCCGGCTGAAGCCGGCTCAAAGCCGCGATCCACCGTGGGAGCCGGCTTCAGCCGGCTTTTCGTTTCTCTGGTAGCCCGGGCATTGATGCCCGGGTGGCGACGTGGGAAGCGCATCGGTAGCCTGGAAGCAGTACTGCGCGTGTCGTGGTTTCAGTAAAAAGCGCGCCGGGTGGCCGAAAGCCCCCGTCGCCTTCTGCTAAGATCCGGCTTATGGATGAGAACGGTAGGGGCTACAACCTCAAAGCACCCGGCCCTCCGGGCTCAGGCTCCTCGTTCCGCCTGCCGGGGCGCGGCTCCTTCCCCGGGGTCGACGATCATCTGGTCGAGCCGGAGGTGACGCGGGACGAGATCGTCGGCAGCCACAGGATCGTCGCCTCCCCGGCGCAGCCGCCTCATGCCGACCAGCACAGTGAGCTCGATTTCATCCTCCGAGCTCTGGTAGCCCCTGGCTACCGAGCGGCGGTAGATCTCCTCACCCGCCACGACCAGGAATCGGATTTCGCGAGTGACGCCTGCGTGCGCAAAGAGGGCTTGGACCCGTCAACAGGTATGCGCTACTTGGAAGAGATCGCCTTCGAGGTCGTGTCGGAACAGAACGAAGGGTGGTTGACGGAGAAGGCCAGGCGGATGCACCGGCGGGGCGTGCGACGGATCTTCACGATCTGGGTAAAGACTCAAAAAATCTGCGAGTGGTCTTCCGAGAACGGAGGTTGGCTCGCCCTGGAGCCCAGCTCTCAAATCGAGGATTCTTGCTTGGTGATGCCTTTGACCGTGGCCGCACTGCACGACGCTGCGCAAGCGGACTTTGCGGTGATCGCCGCCATGGCGGCCAAGGGTACGCCAGCCCTCCTGGAGCGCGAAGCCATGGCGGAAGCGAGAGGCATCGCGACGTCTATTCTTCAAGTTCTGGGAACCCGTGGATTTGCCATAAGCGACGCGCAGCAGCAGGAAATCCTGACCTGCCGTGACCTGGATCGATTACGCCGGTGGTTGGATCGGGCCCTCCTGAATAGTTCCGCCGAAGACCTCACTTCAGCGTCTTGAAGAAGCCAGCCAAGGCCGCCGAGCCGGTCACCTTCGAGACCGTGCGGGAATCGCGCTCGCGCTGCCGCCGGTCGAGGACCGGTTCCTGACCGGTTCCACAACGAGGACGAGGGGTCTCCCAACAAGGACGAGGAGCCTCCCCGCAGGGGAAAGGGGTTTCCCGCGAGGGAAAGGGGTCTCCCCACTGGGGAGAGGGGTCTCCCCGCGAGGGAGAAGGGTCTCCCCGCTGGGGAGAGGGGTCTCCCCGCCGGGGAGAGGGGTCTCCCCGCCGGGGAGAGGGGTCTCCCCGCTGGGGAGAGGGGTCTCCCAACTGGGGAGAGGGGTCTCCCCGCTGGGGAGAGGGGTCTCCCAACTGGGGAGAGGGGTCTCCCAACTGGGGAGAGGGGTCTCCCAACTGGGGAGAGGGGTCTGCCAACGAGTACGAGGGGCCTCCCAACGAGTACGAGGGGTCTCCCAACGAGTACGAGGGGTATTCCCGCGAGGGAAAGGGGCTCCCCAACGAGGGGAGTGGTCTTCCCGCTGGGGAGCGGGATCTCCCCAGCGGTCCGCGCTCCTGGGAGATCCGGTCAGAGCTGCCCGCTGAGCAGATAACAGGCGCGGTCGACGGTGCGGTGCCAGAGATCGTAGCCGCGGTCCCAGGATTCGGCCTTCATCTCCTCGCAGCTCTTGAGGTCGTCGTCGAAAGCGGCCATCAGCTCCGCCGCGATCCCCTTGTCGATGATGCCGACGCCGGCCTCCTCGTTGATGTCGAAGGAGCGGGAGTCGAGGTTGGTCGAGCCGACGTGGGACCAGACGCCGTCGATGATCATGATCTTCTGGTGGATCAGCGTCCTTTCGAAGCAGAAGATCCGCACTCCGGAGCCCAGCATCTTGCTGAAATGGCGGTGGCCGGCGTGGTTGACGATCGGGCTGTCGGTGATCTTGCCCGGGACCATGATCTTGACCTCCACCCCGCGCTTGACGGCCCGCTTGAGCAGCGACACCGTCTCGTCGTCGGGGATGAAGTAGGGGTTCTGGATCACGATCTCCTTCTGAGCGGAGGCGAGGGCCATCTTGAACATCAGCTCGAGGTCCGAGACGCCGCCGAGCGGCGCGCCGGCGAGGACGTGCATCTTGAGGTTGCCCGCCTTCTCCAGCGCCGGGAAGTAGCGCTGGCCGACCAGCACCTCCCCGGTCTCCTCGATCCAGTGCTGGGCGAACACCCCCTGCACGGCGTTGACCACCGGCCCCACCAGGTGGACGCCGGTGTCGCGCCAGTGCCGCTTGTCCTGCCCGTTCCCCTCCCAGCGGTTAGCGACGCCGTGGCCGCAGATGAAGGCTTCCTTGCCGTCGAAGATCGCCAGCTTGCGGTGGGTGCGCTTGTTGAGCTGGCCGATGTCCATCAAGTGGAGCGCGTGATACCGCTTGAGCTTCACGCCGGCGCTCTTCATCAGCCGGCGCAGGCGGGGGCGCATCTTCATCGCGCCCAGTGCGTCGACCATCACCCGCACCTCGACCCCCTCCCGCGCCCGGTCGGCGAAAGCCTGGGCGAGCGTGGCGCAGATGCCGCCCGTCCACCAGACGTAGGTCTCGAAATGAATGGTTTCCTTGGCCTCGGCGATCGCCTTGAGGAGAGCGGGAAAGAAGCCGTCGCCGTTCTGCAGGATCTCGGCGCGGTTGCCGTCCAGCAGGATCGCCTTGGTCATGCCGGCGATCGACGGCAGGGCCTCCTCGAAGCAGTCGAGGTCGGGGACGCGGACGTGAAACTTCCGCTCGCGCAGGTTGTTCCAGAGCATCGTCCCCAGCAGGGCGATGGCGAGGATCATTCCGATCAGGAGCCAGAGAGGGATGTCGATCATGGCGCCCTCACAGTTGCTCGTTGAGCATGTAGGAGACCTGATCCTCCAGCCAGTGCCAGGCGCCGCGACGGCTCCAGGTGCGGGCGTCGAGACGCTTGCAGCGGTGGAGGTCGTTCTCGAAGGTGGCGGTGAGCCGGGCGGCGATACCGGGATCGATCATGCCGACGCTCGCCTCGTCGTTGATGTCGAGCGAGCGGTCGTCGAAGTTGGTCGAGCCGACCAGCGACCAGATGCCGTCGATGATCATGATTTTCTGATGGCTGAGGGTGGGCTCGAACTCGTAGATCTCGATCCCCTTTTCCATCAGCGTCTGGAAATGCTTGTGGCCGGCGTGGCGGACGATCGGGCTGTCGGTGATCGCTCCGGGGATCATCAGCCGCACCCGCACCCCTCGCTTCACGGCGTTGGCGAGCAGGTTGACCAGCTCCATGTCGGGAATGAAGTAAGGGTTTTCGATGATCAGGTCGTGGCGCGCGCAGGCGATCGCCAGCTTGTCGATCATCTCCATCTCGGAGACGCCGCCGCGGGGGGCGCTCCAGACCATGTGGGCGCGCACCGGGCCGACCATCGGCTGCGGCGGGAAGTAGCGCTCCCCCACCAGCACGCGGGTGGTCTCGTCGATCCAGTTCTGGGCGAACACCGCCTGGACGCTGTTGACGATCGGACCCTCCAGGCGCACGCCGGTGTCGCGCCAGTGATCCTTGTCCTGCGCCTGGCCGGTCCACTCCTCGGCGATGCCGTGGCCGAAGACATAGGCCACCCGGCCGTCGAAGACGGCGACCTTGCGGTGGGTGCGGTTGTTGTAGAGGCCGATCTCGCTGAGCCGGGGCGGGCGGTAGAGAGAGATCTTCACCCCCGCCTTCTTCATCATGGCGATCAGCTTGCGGTCGGCGCGGTGCGAGCCCAGGGCGTCGAGGGTGATGCGGACCTCCACCCCCTGCCGCGCTTTCTCCGCCAGGGCCATGCCGATGCGGTCGCAGATCTCGCCCTTCCACCAGACGTAGGTCTCGAGGTGGATGCTGCCGCGCGCCCGCGCCACGTCCGCGAGGAAGGCGGGGAAGAAATCGCCGTTCTCCAGGATCTGGACGGCGTTGCCCGGCAGGACGGGCGAGTTGGCGAGGTTGGCGATCGACGGCACCGCCTGCTCGAAGTTGTCGATGTTCGGCACCCGCACGTGCGAG
>DASWQX010000825.1:0-7323 GCA_036403495.1 Thermoanaerobaculia bacterium | reverse complement strand
CCCGACGTGCGTCAGGTAGCCGCCGAGCGCCTTCAGGCCGCCGGCGCGGTACTTGTCGATCGTCTTCTGGAGGTTGGTCGCCAGCGCCATGGCCGCCAGCAGGATGAACACCAGGTGGAAGCCGTCGCGCACCCGCCAGATCGCCGCCGCCACCGCCACCACGACGGCGAAGGCCATCGGCACCGCCAGCTTGCGCAGCAGCGCGCGCCCCTTCATCCCCTGCCAGGTGAGGTAGGGGACGACGGCGAGCAGGGCCGCGATGAGCATCGCGATCGGCAGGTTGACCTTGTTGTAGAAGCTGGGGCCGACCTGGCTCTGGCTCGCCATGAACTTGGTGAGCAGCGGCGCCGATGTGCCGGCGGTGATCACGGTCGCGGCGATCAGGATGGTGATGGTGCCGAGCACCAGGAAGGTGCCGCGCGACAGGAACGGGTCCTCGGTGGGGAGGGTCGGGATCTCTCTCCAGCGGGTCACGATCAGGTAGAGCCCGAGGACCATGAAGCCGCCGAGCAGGAAGGTGAGCCAGCCGGAGATCCCGAGGTCGACGAAGCTGTGCACGGAGAAGTCCGCCAGCACGCCGGAGCGGGTGAGGAAGGTGCCGTAGAGCACCGAGATGTAGGTCAGGAAGGTGAAGACGTAATTGGCGCGGCGGAACCGCCCCTTGGTGCGCTCGAGGTAGAGGCCGTGGATCAGCACGGTGCCGAAGAGCCAGGGGATGAACGAGGCGTTCTCCACCGGGTCCCAGCCCCAGTAGCCCCCCCAGCCGAGCGTCTTGTAGGCCCAATAGCCACCCATCAGGATGGCGGTGCCGAGCACCAGGAAGCCGCCGAGCGCCCAGGGGAACGCCCGCGCCGCCCAGCCGTCGTACTTGCGCCGCCAGAGCGCCGCCATCGCGAAGGCGAAGGGGATGGCGCTCGCCGCGTAGCCGATGAACATGATCGGCGGATGGATCACCATCCAGTTGTCCTGGAGCAGCGGGTTCAGGCCCTGGCCGTCGACCGGGGTCTGGCGCAGCATCACGAAGGGGTTCTCGCGCACCAGGATGAGGAGCAGGCCGAGGAGGGTCAGCGTGTAGATCCCCATCACCGCCGGCTCGCTGCGGCCGGTCGTCCGCCGCACCAGCAGGCCGAGCATCGTGCCCCAGAAGAGCCAGATCATGAAGCTCCCCTTCTGGCCGGCCCAGAAGGCGGCGAGCTGGTAGTACCAGGGGAGGTCCATGCCGGAGTACTGGAAGACGTACTCGACGCGGAAGTCGCGCGTCACCAGCAGGAGCAGCAGCACCAGGGCGCAGAGCAGGATCGACAGCGCAAAGAAGCCGTAGGCCCGGCGCGCGAAGACGAGCGAGCCGTTGTCTCCGGGAGCGCCGTTGGTGGTCGTCAGCGCGCGGGCATAGCCCCAGAGCGTGGCGAGGGCGAAGAACAGGGCGCTCCAGACGGCGACCGCCCCGGGCAGATAGAGATGGGAGAGATATTCCACACGATCTCCTGACTAGCTGTAGGTCTTCTCGACCTCGGCGCCCTGGTACTTGCTGGGGCACTTCACCAGCAGCTTGTTGGCCTGGAACTCCTTGGCCTTCTCGTCATAGTTGCCGATGGCGACGATGCTGATGGCGTCCTCGAAGTTCGCCGGCTTCAGCCCCTTGTAGCGCACCCGCAGGGTCTGCTTGGTCTTCGGGTCCTGGAGGGTGAAGAGCAGCGACTCGCGGGCCGACACGTAGGAGTAGCTCCCCTTTTCGAGCGCGCCGGCCACCTGCACGATCTGCCCCCCCTCGCGCGCCTTTTCATAGGAGACGTAGGGGGTCATCGAGTCCTTGAACGCCGTGAACGAGAAGGCGGCGAAGGCGAGGAGCAAGAGGATGCCGAACAGGAACAGACGGTTCTTTTTCATGACCTTTTCTCCCGATTTTCCAGCTCGCGCAGCCGCGACCCCAGACGGAGCAGGTAGAGGAACAGCCCGGTCCAGATGATGAGGTTGACCGTCACGACCCAACCGATTCCGCCGCCGACCATAAGGGTACCTCTACTCATAAGGTGCTGCATCCCGCTCGCGGAGAGCCTGGATGCGGCACTGCAGGTTGTGAATCCAGAAGAAGAGCGCGGTCTGGCCGGCCGCTCCGGCGAGCAGCACCTGCACCATGCGCGATTCCATCTCGACCTTCCCCTGGGCGTTGATCACCGACTGGGGGTGGAGGGAGAACATGATGCGCGGCATGATGAAGAAGAAGAACGGCGCCACCACCAGCCCCAGCACGGCGTAGGCCGACGACAGGCGGGCGCGCTGGTCGCCGTCCTCGAGGCTCGAGCGCAGGGCGAGGTAGGCGCCGTAGAACAGGAGCGCGACCACGATCGAGGTCTGCCGCGGGTCCCAGTTCCAGTAGGCGCCCCACATCACGCGCGCCCAGAGGGCGCCGGTGATGGTGGCGAGGATGCCGAAGACGACGCCGAGCTCGATCGCCACGGCCGCCGCCCGGTCGTGGCGCGGATCGCGTCCGAAGAAGAGGAAGCGCAGGCTCCACACCCCCGCGGAGATGAACGCCACGAAGGAGACCCAGGCCATCGGCACGTGGAAGAAGAGGATGCGGCTCGACTGGCCGATGAACCCGCGGGCCAGCGGCGCATAGAGGAACGCGCCCACGATCACCAGGGCGATCCAGAGCCAGAGCAGCCAGGCGAGGAGTTTTCTCACGGGTTCCATACCACCGGGAAAAGCATGAAGCCGGCAACGGTTACCGAGGCATCATACAGAAGTAGTTGGAGGAGAGCCACGTCGGCCGGGTCGCCGGCCACCGCGTGGCGCGAAAGCTCGACGGCGATCAGCAGCAGCGGCAGGAGGACGGGGAAGGCGAGGACGGAGAAGAGCGTCCCCTTGGCTCGCGCCTGCGCGATGATCGCCGCCACCAGCGTCGAGCCGGCGGCGAGCCCGAAGCCGCCGGCGGCGAGCACCGCGGCGAGCAGGCCGGGCGACTTGACGTCGAGGCTGGTCATCGCCACGAAGACCGGGGTGATCAGCGCCTCCAGCGCCAGGGTCAGCGTCAGGCCGTAGAGCAGCTTGCCGCAGAACAGGGCGGAGGGGGTGGCGGCGAGGCGCAGGGCGGTCGCCGTCTGCGTCTCCTCCTCCTGCACGAAGGCGCGGGGGAGCCCGGCGGCGGCCGAGAAGAGGAGGATGATCCAGAGCAGCACCGGCAGCACGGCGGTCCCCTGCGACACCGACACCCCCAGCGGCCCGAGGCTGACGCTCACCACCACCAGGGTGGTGAAGGCGAAGAGGCCGAGCGTGTTGAGGGCGTAGCGGGTGCGGAACTCGCACCGCCACTCCTTGGCGAACACCGCCACGGCTTCAGCGGCCCAAGTCGAGGTGTCCCGCCACATCGGCGAATTCCAGGGTCGAAGGGTTGGCGACCACGGCGAGGCCGCCGGCGGCCAGGTGCTCGTCCAAGAGCTCGCGGGCGATCCGCTCGCCGGGAGCATCGAAGTTCTGGAACGGCTCGTCGAGGAGCAGGAGCCGGGGCGAGTGGAGGAGCGCCCACGCCCATCGAAGACGTTGCCGCATGCCGGAGGAGAGGGCCCCGGCCGGGCGGTCGAGCGGGAGGCCCAGCCGCCGGAGGACGGCGAGCCCCCGGTCCGGCGTGGTGCGGCGCAGCCGGGCGAAGAAGGTCAGGTTCTCCTCCACGGTCAGCTCGGCGTAGAAGGCGAGGTCGGGGGTCACCACGCCGGCTCGCCGCCGCCGCCCCGCGGCGTCGAGGCTCCCCCCGTCCTCCGCATAGTCGACCGTGCCGGCATCCGGCGCCAGCAGGCCGGCGAGGCAGCGCAGCAGCGTGCTCTTGCCGGAACCGTTGGGGCCGGTGACCAGCAGCATCTCGCCGGGGCCGACGGCGCCGGAGACGCCGGTCAGCACCGCCAGCCGCCCAAAGCGACGGCGGACGTTCTCGAAGCGGAGCAGGGAAGAAGGCACCCACGAACTATACAGGCTCTTGTCGGCGCTCCGGGCCGCCCAGCGGGGTGGTGCTAGCATCATCGGATCATGAAACGAACCCCCCCCGGCTTTCCCCTCGCCCTGGCCGTTCTCCTCGCGGGGCTCGCCGCCTGCGCTCCCGCGCCGCGCCCGGTGACGGCGGCCACCCAGCCTGCCGGCGAGGTGAAGAATCTGGAGGAGCGCGCGCTGCTGCTGCTCCTGGTCGATCGCCAGAGCTACGACGAATTCATCGTCCAGCAGGCGCTCAAGGGGGATGCCGCGCTGCGCGAGGAGCTGGCGGCGTCCCTGGGGCGCATCCCCGACCATCAGGGGCTGCCGGCGCTCCAGGGGCTGCTGATCGACGACGAGCCGGCGGTGCGGCGGGCGGCGGCGTTCTCGATCGGCCTGCTGGGCGACCCGGACGGCCAGCAGGCGCTGTTCGCCGCCGTGCGCGACAAGGACCGCGAGACGGGGGTGCTGGCGGTGGAGGCCCTCGGCCGCCTCGGCGCCCGGGTGGTGGACGTGCTGGAGGCGCTCCTGCCGCTGCCGGAGCCGGAGCGCTGGGCGCGGCTGCTCCCCCACCTCTTCCGCTTCAAGGACGACACCGTGGTGTCGCTCGCCGAGCGCGGCCTCGCCCAGACCGATCCGGCCCTCCACGCCCGCGCCGCCTACGCCCTGGCGCGCGAGCCGAAGCCGGCCGGCCTCCCGAGCCTGCGCAAGCTGCTGGACGACCCCGCCCCTCGGGTCTGCGCCTGGGCCGCCCGCGGTCTGGGGATCGTCGGCGGCGCCGAGGATCTGGCGCTGCTCCGCCCGCTCCTGGAGGATGGGAATCCCGGCGATCCGGGGCCGCTGATCCAGGCCCTCCGTTCGGCGAAATCCCTGGTCGCCGGCGGCAAGGCGAAGCCGATCGCGGACTGGACGCCGCGGCTGCGCGCGCTCCTCGACGATCCCCGGCCCGGCGTGCGGTCGAGCGCGATCGACGCGGCCGGGGTGTGGGGCGCGCCCGAGCTCGCCGAGCTGCTGGCGGCGCGCGTCGCGGCGGGGGAGAGCTGGGAACGCGGCACCGCCCTGGTCGCCCTGGCGGCCGGCAAGGACCCCAAGGCCGTCGAGTTGGTGACGGCCGCCGCCGCCGACAAGGACGACGCCCTGCGCGCCCGCGCCGCCGAGGCAGCGGGGGAGATCGGCCTCCCCGCGGCCGGCGCGGCGATGGAGCGGCTGGCCGGCGATCCCAGCCCGCGGGTGCGCTCCGCCGCCCTCTCCGCCTGGCTGGAGGCCGATCCCAAGGCTGTCGACGTCGCCCGCAGGGCGCTCGCGGACCCCGACGTGACGGTGCGCGGCACGGCGTTCGACTGGCTGGTGGCGCATCCGGTGGTGCCGCTCGAGGACCTCGGCGCCGCGCTGCCCGGCGTCTACCAGGAGGGGACGGTGGAGGCCGGCCTCGCCGCGGTGCGCGCCGTCGTCGCTCGCGCTCAGGGCGAGCCCCTGCAGCGGGGCGCCGCCGTCGGCCTGCTGGAGAAGCTGGCTGAGGGGGGGCCCTACGTGCTGCGGCGCGAGGTCGGCGAGGGTCTCGGCAAGCTCGGCCGGGCGGTGCCCGCGCTGGCGCCCGCCGACCAGGGAAAGGACGTCGAGATCTACCGCCAGATCGTGCAGCGCACCCGTCAGCCCCACACGGTCGAGATCCGCACCCAGCGGGGGACGATCACCGTGCGCCTCGCCTGCCCGGCCGCGCCTCTGACCTGCCTGAATTTCCTCAACCTCGCCGGCCAGGGGTTCTTCGATGGCCTCGCCTTCCACCGCGTGGTCCCCGACTTCGTCGTCCAGGGGGGCGATCCCAAGGGGGACGGCAGCGGCGGCCCGGGCTACTCGATCCGCGACGAGATCAACCGCCTGCGCTACGACCGCGGCGTGGTCGGCATGGCCCTGGCCGGCCCGGACACCGGCGGCAGCCAGTTCTTCATCGCCCTCTCGCCGCAGCCCCACCTCGACGGCGGCTACACCGCGTTCGGCGAGGTGATCGCCGGCGCCGAGGTGCTGGACCAGATCCGGCTCGGGGACAAGATTGAGAAAGTGGTCGAGGTGCGTTGAGTGAGCCTCGGCGGACTGCGACCTTGCGGTCTCTCGGTTGCGATAAACTTCCCCGCCATGACCGCCAAGCCTATCCTCCTCTTGCTGGCCGCCGCCCTCCTCGCCACCGCGCTCCGGGCCGATCCGCCTCCGGCCGCGCCAGCCGCCGCCGCGCCGGCCGCTCAGGAGACGCCCGCGCTGGTCGGCGATACCACCCGCGAGAAGGTGGAGGCGTCGCCGGAGTGGGTGCAGGCCGAGGTCGACGCCAAGCCGGACGCCACGGCGGCGGCGGCGCTGGCGGCGGTCGAGCCGGGAGCCGAGGTGACCATCTA
This sequence comes from Thermoanaerobaculia bacterium, assembly GCA_036403495.1. GTDB lineage: Bacteria > Acidobacteriota > Thermoanaerobaculia > Multivoradales > UBA5704 > DATARR01. The sequence continues at coordinate 976 of DASWQX010000825.1, read as the reverse complement.
CCTCGGAACCTGGTGCGGCGACAGCCGGCGCGAGGTGCCGCGCTTCTGGAAGGCGGTCGACGCCGGCGGCGGCAGCGTCCCCTTCCCGGTCCGCTACGTCGGCGTCGACCACGCCAAGAAGGAGCCCGCCGGCCTCCTGAATCAGGACGACGTCCGCTACCTGCCCACGATCATCGTGCGCCGCGGCGGCAAGGAGGTCGGGCGGATCGTCGAGACCTCGCCGCACGGCGTCGAGCAGGACCTCCTGGCGCTGCTCACCGGCAAGGCCTCCGGCGTCCTCAGCACGCGGACCGACCTCGCCCCGGCAACCCCCAAGCCGCAGGGATGATCCCGGCGCTCTCCTCCTTCCCGAGCCGTCCTGGAGTCGCTGAAACCTTGGCCTTGACCTTGCGTATCCAGCCATGACGCGGGGAGCGGAGCAGCCGACGCAACCGACCGACGAAGAGCTGGTGGCGGCGGTCCTCAAGGGCGACCGGGAACGGTTCGGCGACCTGATCGAACGTTACCAGGGGCGTCTGGTCAACTACCTGTTCCGCCTCCTCCGCAACGCGGACGACGCGCACGACCTGGCACAGGAAGTGCTCGTCAAGGTGTACCAGGTCCTGGATCGGTACGATCCGCAGTACAAGTTCTCCACCTGGCTCTTCCGGGTGGCCCAGAACGCGGCGATCGACCAGATCCGGAGGCGGCGTCTCAAGCTGGTCTCGCTCCGTCAGGAGGACGACGAAGGCGAGAACCGGGACTGGGACCTGCCGTCGCCCGAGCGGGGACCCTACGGCGAGATGCGCAACCGGGAGAGAGGCGTAGCGATTCAGGACGCGATCGACGCCCTCCCTTGGGAGTACCGGGAGCTGATCCTGCTGCGCCACTTCGGCGAGCTGCCCTACGAGGAGATCGCGCAGCTCAAGCAGATGCCCCTGGGGACGGTGAAGAACAAGCTTTTCCGCGGGCGCCAGATGCTCAAGGAGAAACTTCG
>DASWQX010000824.1:0-7633 GCA_036403495.1 Thermoanaerobaculia bacterium | reverse complement strand
TTCCAGATCCTGTCCACGATCTCCTTCTTCACCCTGTCCCAGCCGCCGAAGTCGCGGACCAGGAACGGATCGCGGATCGCGCCAAAGTGGGGATTCGCGCCGTTCAGCCGCTCGTCGACGCTGCGAAAGCCGTACCCGACGAACAGCCTCTGCGCCGGCTCGCTCCAGAGGAAGGCGACCAGGGCGTCGATCAGGGGGCGGTCGGACGGGGTGACGTTCTTGTCGAGGATGACCAGGGTGTGCTCCGAGAGGACCGTGCTCGGAGGATAGACGATCTCGCCCGGAAGCGTGCCGCGGGCGGCGTCGCCGATGACGTCCTGCTCGTAGGTGACCAGCACGTCGCCGAAGCCGTTCTCGAACTGGGTGCGGGCGGCGCGGGCCGAGGCGGCCTGGGCCACGACGTGGCGCCAGACGCCGAGCAGGGCCGCGGTGCCCGCCTCCTCCGCCCGTCCCGGTGACCGGCGGGCGGCCGAGCCGTACTCGGCGAGGAGCGCCCAGTTGGCGCCTCCCGAGGTCAGCGGGTCGGGGTGGACGACCCTCACCCCCTGCCGGGCGAGGTCGGCGAAGTCGTGGATCCGCAGGGGATTGCCCTTCCGCACCACCAGCACGAAGGGCGTCCGGTTGACCACGCCGCCGTGGGGGAGCCGCCGCCAGGAGCCGTCGCGGACGGCGCCGGCCTTGGCCAGCCGCTCGGCGTCGAGCTCGAGGGAGAGGAGGGCGACCTGGGCCGGCACCCCCATGATGAGCTGGTTGGTGACCGTGCCGGAGCCGGCGAAGGAGGTGACGAACTCGATCCGCTCGCCGGTCCGCTCACGCCAGCGGCGGGCGAACTCGGGGAGCACGGCCCGGTTCATCGCCTCGCCGAGGATGCTGAAGCCGTAGAAGACCACCGTGCGTGGGCGCGCCGGCCGCCCGGGGACCGGCAGCCAGGGCCAGAGCGCATAGAGGAGCAGGGCGGCGCCGGCCGCCAGAAGGAGCCCCGCGCGGAGTCGGGAGCCGAGCTCTGAGTCGCGCTCCATGGCGGCTGAAGACTATCCTGCCGCGCCTTTCCTTGAAACGCCCTGCCCCTTTGGCTACACTCCCTGGCGGGGATCGATCCAGCAACGGGGTATGTCGCAGTCGGGGCCGCAGAGTATGGGCTAAGAAGCGGCGACCTCGGTGTCTCCCCCAATTGCGCTAAAATTCGGGGATTCTTCCGGGAGAGCGCCGTGCAGCCAAGGAAAGTGCTCGTCGTCGACGACTCGAAGTTGATGCACAAGATGTACGAGGTGATGTTGCGTCAGTACCCGCTGGTCTACGCGCTCGACGGCCGTCAGGCGCTCGAGCGCCTGCGCGAGCACCCCGACGTCGACCTCGTCCTGCTCGACATCAACATGCCCAACATGAACGGACTGGAGTTTCTCGCTCAGCTCCGTTCGAACGGCGCGCGTCCGGACGTCACGGTGATCGTCATCAGCACCGAGGGGCGCGAGGAGGACACCGCCCGCGGCATCGAGGCCGGCGCCGACGCCTACATCAAGAAGCCGTTTCACAGCGAAGAGATCCTCGACGTCATCGCACGCCTGGAAGCGAAGGGTTCCGCCGCTTGAGCGACCGGGGCGCCACGGGAACGCCCAAGTCGCGGCTGGATGCTCCCGCCGTGGGGCTCGATCTGGTCAGCGAGCTGCGCTCGACCCTCGAGCGCGCCGGCGAGTTGGTGCGCGTCGTCGAGTCGAACCTCCGCGGCGCCTCCGAGGGGAGCGAGAGCGCCAGCGCGGACGAGCGCATCGGCGAGCTGGAGCGCCGGCTGGCCACCGCCGAGTCGGACGTCAAGGAGCTCGCCTCGCGGCTGGTCGACTCCGAGCACCAGGGCGGCCGGCTGATGAACCTCTACGTCGCCACCTATCAGCTCCACGCGACGCTCGATCCGGCCGAGGTGCAGGCGACGATCGCCGAGATCGCCATCAACCTGCTCGGCGCCGACCAGTTCGTGCTCCTGCTCCGCCGCGACGAGGGGGAAGGCTACGAGATCGCCCTGCTGGAGGGGATGTACGACGCCGTGCTGCCGCTCTACGACGGCGACAACTACAAGGGCGGCGATCCGATGGTGGACCAGACGCTCAAGGACGGCGTGCTCCGGCTGGGGCCGACCGCCGAGTCACAGGCTCTCGCGGCGGTGCCGTTGCGGGTGCAGAACGACATCGTCGGCGCCCTCGTCGTGCTGAAGCTGCTCGACCACAAGCCGATCCTGCGGTCCGAGGACCGCGACCTGCTCGACCTGCTCTCCGCCCACGCCGCGTCCGCGATGTTCGCCGCGCGGCTGTTCGCCACCAAGGATCGCAAGCTCCGTACGCTGGAGAGCCTGGTCAAGCTGGCTCGCGGTGAGTAGGGGGCGGCAGAACCGCCACGAATGGGAATCTCCGGAAGCCTCAAAGACGTCTCCGTCGCCGACGTGATGCAGTTCATTCACCTCGGCCGGCGGACCGGCACCCTGCTGCTGTCGCGCGGCGGCGAGCGGTCGATGATCGGCTTCCACGGCGGCCGTCTGGTCTCCGCGCAGGCGCCGCGCACGCCGAAGCTCGGCAACCTGCTGGTTTCCTCGGGGATGATCGATCGCGGCATCCTCGACGCCGCCATCCGCTCCCAGAATGAGGAGCTCGAGCGCCGCTCGCTCGGCCAGATCCTGGTCACCTCGGGCTCGATCGACGCCGAGGGGCTGCGGCGGATGATCGCCGAGCAGATCGAGCAGGCGGTCTCCGAGGTGATGGTCTGGGATACCGGCACCTTCGAGTTCGCCATCGACGACCTGCGGCCGATCGACGACATCGCCCTCTACCCCAGCGACGTGCTGCCGGACGCCGATATCAACACCCAGATGGTGCTGCTGGAAGCGGCGCGGATCTTCGACGAGCGCAACCGCGACAACGCCCACGCCGCCACCCACGGCGGTGGCGCCGAGGCGCGCCACGCCGCGGCGGAGGGGAGCTACGAGGCGGGGGATTCGACCCATCCGGCGCTGCTCGACGAGCCCCCCCTGGTGACGGCGCTCGCCGTGGCCCTGCCCGACGACCTCGACCTGCGCGACACCGTGCCAACGCATGCCGCCGAGCGGCTGCGCCTGCAGATCGTCTCCCTGGACGAGCCGTTCGCCGAGCAGCTCGCCGACGCCCTGCACCACGAGGTGGCGGGGACGGAGCTGGTCCCGCTCGACCAGGCCGGCGTCGCCGAGCCGGGCGAGCCGCCGCCGATCGTGCTGCTCGACCTGCGTCGCGGCGGCGTCACCCTGGAGGAGGCCACCGCGCTCCGGCGCTCGCGGTCGCGCGCCTCGTTCGTCGCCCTGGTCGAGCCGGGGACGCCGTACGCGCGGGTCTATGAGACGGGCATGCTGGCGGCCCTGCCGGCGGACGTCGAGGCGGTGGTCGCCTGCGTCGAGAACGTCATCGAGAGCCGGCGCGACCTGGTGCGCGGCGCGCCGCGTCCCGATACCAAGTCGGGCGTCGCCCGCCTGCGCCGGGTCTTCGGCGACCTCCGCTCGGGGCTGATCTCGGCGACGGTGGCGCTGAACCTCATGCACATCATCTCGGAGTCGGTCGAGCGCGCCGTGCTCTTCCTGGTCAAGCGCGACCACCTGGTGGCGCTGGGCGCCTTCGGCACCGATCCCAAGGGGCGGCCGCTCGCCGAGGTGACGCGCGGCCTCAAGGTCCCCCTCAACCTCGGCAGCACGCTTGCGCACAGCCTCGACACCGGCGAGGTGCAGAGCATCTCCTTCGTGGGCGCCGAGCTCCCCGAGCCCTTCCGCTCGATGGTCGGCCCCCCTCGCAACGGCCAGGTGGTGATCTTCCCCGTGCTCGGCGCGCAGCGGGTGATCTCGGTGATCTACACCGACAACGGCGACAGCGAGAAACCGATCGAGGACATCGACATCCTGGAGCTGGCGACGGCCCAGGTGGGCATGGCCTTCGAGAACGAGCTGCTGCGCCGCCAGATCTCGCAAGGCAAGTAAGAACGTCAGGGCTGGGCGGTGTAGCCGGCGGGGGGCTCGTACGACCCGGCGGGGGCGCCCTTCGTCTCGACCGAGACGAGCTCGTCGCGGGTCTTGAAGCGGTTGGTTCCCATCGTCACGTTCACCTCCTGCAGCACCGGGAAGCCCTCGATCCCTTCGAGCTTGCGGGCCCAGTCGGCGGACCCCGGCTGCAGCGCGGCGATGCTGACGGCGAGACGGCCGAGCGCCGGATAGGCGGCGATCTCCTTGCTCGCCCAGAGGGTGGTGTCGAGGTGCACACCCGCCGGGTTCGAGATGTCCACCCGGTACTTGCTGGCGTTCCAGTTGCCGATCTTCTTCGTCTCGCCCGTCGGCGTCACCTGCGCCCGGACCTGCGACGCCTCCGGCGCCGGGATCTTCGCCGGATCGATGGGGAGGGCGAGCTCGCTGTAGGTTTTGTCCCCGTGGTTGATCACGTAGAGCTTGCCGCGGTCGAGCCGGAGGATGTAGGAGGTGTCCCCCTCGTCGCGCCGGACCTTGTCCCCCTTGCTATCGACCCAGATCCGCACCGGCCCTGACTGCGGCTGATCGAGCTTGAGCCCTTCCACGGAGCTGCGCACGGTCAGTAGGGTGTCGGCGGTCACCGGGACCGCGGCGAGCAGGAGCAGGAAGGCGAGAGCGGAGCGTTTGGGCATGAGGGGCGTAGCTTAGCGGTCGCCTTCCGGCTTGACAAGGCGGACGTAGAGGAGCTTCTCGACCTCGGCGACGACCTCGCCCTTCGAGTCCACGACCTCTGCCCGGAAGGTGGGCTCGACCTTCCCCCGCGCGTCCGCGGCGGCCCGGATTTCCTCGATCCGGACCATCGGGATGTGAAAGGTCGCGCGGACGGTTCCCCGGCCCGGGCGGCGGAAGCGGATGGTGGCCGCCTTGTCCCACACGACGTACCCCTTCCCCAGCGCCTCCACCAGGATCAGCATGAAGAAGGGATCGCACATCGAGTAGAGAGCGCCGCCGAACTGGGTCCCCACGTAGTTGCGGTTCCACCAGCGGAGCTTCATCCGCACGTCGATCGTGCGCAGGTCGGCCGAGGCCTTGACGCGGATTCCCGCGCCCAGGAACGGGGGATAAAAGCTCAGCATGCGGATCATCCAGCTCCGGGAAGGCATCACCTGGCTCTCATATTGCTTTCTATTGATTTCTGGTACGACATCTCCGAAGGAGGAACCTATGAACGCATACATCCTGAGATTCGGCAAGCTCCTCCCGCTCACGGTCGCGGGCCTTTTGACGCTCGCGGCGCCGGGCTTCGCCGCCACTTGCGCCGGCGGGCCCGACTCCGGCAAGACCTGCTTCTCCTCGAACGATTGCCGCCACTACTGCTCGGGCGGCCCCAAGGTGAACCAGGCCTGCTTCTCGTCCGGTGATTGCGGCTCTTCGTGCTCGGGAGGCATTGACGCCGGCAAGAGCTGCCTCGGGGCTTCGAGCTGCCGCAGCACCTGCGTCGGCGGCACCCGGGCGGGCTCGAGCTGCATCGGCGCCGGCGATTGCCCGGGAGGGGGGTGCGCAGCCTCCTCGTGCATCTCGAACGCCTGCCTGGCCAGCACCTGCAACGGCGCCATCGCGTCGGCCGGCCTGGAGTCGATCTTCGCGCCGGAATCCTGCCGGTAACAGGTCACAGGGGTAACGGGTCAGCCGCCGGCGCGGTCGATCTCGGCGAGGTAGGCCTCCTCGAGATTAGGCTCGACGGGATCGCCCGCGGGCTCCTCGTGCGGCCGGGCGATCGCCCGCACCTGGATCCCTTCGAGCACGCGCACCCGCGAGGTGACGCGGTAGCGGCGGCCGAAGTCGAGGAGGTCGGCGTCGGCGACCAGGGCGCTGAACACCCTGCCGCGCGCGCGCGCCTCGAGCTCCTCGGGCGTGCCGTCGAAGCGCAGCCTTCCCCGGTGGAGGAGGAGGATGCGCGAGGCGGCGGCCTCGACGTCGCTCGCGATGTGGGTCGAGAAGACGACGACCCGCTCCGCCGCCTGTTCGAGGAGGATCTGCCGGAAGCGGCTGCGCGACTCGACGTCGAGCCCGGTCGTCGGCTCGTCGACGATCAGGATCGGCGGCGCGGCGAGCAGGGCGCGGGCGATCCCCACTCGCTGGCGCATGCCGCCCGAATAGTCGCGCACCTTGCGGCCGGCGTGCTCGGCGAGCCCCACCGCGGCGAGCAGGCGCTCGATCTCGGCCCGCCGCTGCCGGGGATCGACAAGGCCGCGCTCCAGGGCCCAGTGGTCGAGGAACTGCTCGGCGGTGAAGCCGGGATAGGCGTTGAACTCTTGGGGGAGGAAGCCGATCCGGCGGCGGTACTCGGCGAGGTTGTCGGGAGTGATCGCGACGCCCCGGTACATCACCTTGCCGCGCGTGGGCTCCAGCAGGCCGGTGAGCACGCGCAGCAAGGTCGTCTTGCCCGCGCCGTTCGGTCCCAGCAGTCCCACGATCCCAGGGGTGAGCGTGAAGCTGACGCCGGAGAGAGCCCGGAAGGGGCGGTCGAACGGCCGGCCCCTGTAGACCTTGACGAGGCTGCGTACCTCCAGCTCAGCCACGCCCGGAGCGCTCCAGACCGGCGGTCGCCGCCGCTGCCGTTCGCGTTCGGGATCGCGCTCGCGCCAGCGCTGGCCCGCGAGCAGCAGGGCCGGCACGAGGACGACGGAGGCCGCGAGAGCGGCTCCTCCGGCCACTGCTGCCGCCCGCAGCGGGACGGCCCAGGCGGCGGTTCCCGGCTCGGCGCCGAAGGTCGCCGCCGCGAGCCCCAGGACCAGCGCCGGCGCCATGCCGAGCAGCCAGGGGGACTGGCGGAGAAGCGCCCCGTAGAGACGGCGGCCGGGAGCCGCGGGGGACGCGGCGACCGCCGCGGCCGAGGGGAGGGCCAGGGCCAGGGCCGCGGCGAGGGCGAAGAGGGTGAGCTCGTCGATCCGCGCCAGGCGCGCCGCCACCAGGGGGAGGGCAGCCACCAGTCCCATCACCAGCGGCGCGAGCGCCGCCAGCCCGCGCGCCAGCGATCCCAGCCGGCAGGCGGCGAGGGCGAAGAGGAGCAGGGGGACGGCGAGGCCGAGCGCGATCAGCCGCCAGAGGTCCCCGTTCCAGATCTCGGGCTTCAACGAAGGGAGCTCGAGGTCGCACGCCGCCGGCAGGGCGAGCTGGCGGAGGCTGCGGTCGACGTCTTTCCGCCGCTCTTTGCGGACCTCCTCCCTGGAGAGAAGGATGCTGATCTCGACCGGCACCACGAACCGTCCGGACTGCCGGGCCACCCGCGGGTGAATCGCCTCCTCCGCGACGGCGAGCGCCGCGGCGGGGCTGACCGTCCGCTCGCCCACGGGGACCGGGCGGGAGAGGAGGTCGGCCAGTTGGGGGATGGCCCGGTCCGCGTCCTCGGGCAGGCCCGCGGGGACGGCCGTGAACGAGCGCTCCGGCCCGCCCGGCAGGAGCGCCGGGAGCTGGAGAGCGGGCGGTGGCAGGCTCTCGCGCCGCAGCCGGCCGGCGATGGCCGCCGCCTCGTCCGGCCCGGTGCCGGCGCGCGGGCGGAGGACGAGATGGAGGGTCGGCTCGTCCCATCCCGTGATCCAGTGCCGGCGCACCTTCAGGCTCGCCAGGCGCTCGATCAGCCGGTCGTAGCCGGCGCGCACGGCGTCG
>DASWQX010000823.1:0-5094 GCA_036403495.1 Thermoanaerobaculia bacterium | reverse complement strand
GCCCTCGACCTCCAGTTGGGCTACAACTTCAACGGCGCGGCCACGGCGTTCAACGATGTCTACAGCCAGCTCTTCGGCCTCGGCTTCCGGGGCTGGACCGCCCAGCTCCAGTTCTCCTACCCGATCCAGAACCGCGCGGCGCGGGCGCAGAGCGCCATCGCCAACCTGACCCTGGAGCAGGCCAGGGTCGCGGTCGATCAGCAGCGGACGTTCATCGCCACCGAGGTGCGCACGGCCGCCCGCGCGGTGGACACGGCGATCAAGTCGATCGACGCCAACATCAAGGCCCGCGAGTTCCAGGAGAAGAACCTGGACGCCGAGAAGAAGCGCTACGAGAACGGCATGTCCACCAGCTTCCAGATCACGCAGATCCAGGACCAGTTAACCCAGGCGCGCAGCGCCGAGGTGCAGGCGACGGTGAACTACCGCACCGCGCTTGCCGAGTACTACCGGACGGTCGGCCAGCTCCTCGATCAGGAGGGGGTGGCGATCGACGACGCTCCGGAGTCCGACGCCATCGGCAGCCGCTTCAGCTTCAGCCGCGCGCCGCTTCCCGGAGAACGGAGGTAAGCTCATGGCAGCCCTCGAGGATTCCAGCGCCGGCCGGGTGATCGGCGCCCTGGTATCGCCCGTCAAGACCTTCCGCTCGATCGCCGAGCGCCCCACCTGGGGCGTGGCGCTGGTCGTGCTGCTGGTCATCTCCACCCTCGTCGGCGTGCTGGCCAACAAGCGCATCGATCCCAACGACGTGCGCCAGTCGATCCAGCAGCGGATGGAGAAGAGCGGGCAGCCGGTCACCCCCGAGACCATGGACCGCGCGATGACGATGACGGCGAAGTTCACCGCCGTCACCCTCTGGCTGATCCCCGTCTTCGTGGTGATCGTCTACCTGCTGATCGCGCTCCTCTTCTTCGCCGCCTTCCGCTTCTTCGGGGGGAGCGAGATCTCCTACAAGGCGAGCTTCTCGACGGCGGTGCACGGCTTCCTGCCGGGCATGGTGGGCGCGCTGCTCACCCTGCCGGTGATCCTCACCCACGACCACCTGAAGCTCAAGGACGTGCAGGGGGGGAACCTGCTCGCCTCCAACGCCGGGGCCTTCGCCCCCGACAGCGTCGGGCCCGCCGTGCGGGTGCTGCTGACGAGCGTCGACTTCTTCTCGATCTGGACGCTGATCCTGCTGGTCATCGGCTACAAGGCGACGGCGAAGGTCTCGACCGCCAACGCCGCCACCGTCGCGGTGGTTCTCTGGGCCCTCTACGTCGGCGTCAAAGTCGGCATCGCGGCCCTCTTCGGTTAAGGAGCTCGTGTGAAGAAACTGGTCATTGGGCTCCTGGTGGTGGCGGTGCTAGGAGGCATCGTGTTCGCCAGCCTCCGCGCCCAGGGGAAGGACAAGGGGGACAAGGTCTACGCCGCGGCGGTCGAGCGGCGGGAGCTGGCGCAGATCGTCAAGGCCACCGGCGAGCTGCAGCCGCGCATCCAGGTCAACATTTCCGCCCACGTCGTCGGCAAGATCGACAAGCTGTACGTGCAGGAGGGGGACCTGATCCGCAAGGGGGCGCCTTTCCTGCGCCTCGAGCAGCAGGCCTTCCTCGCCCTGCGCGACCAGTGGGCGGCCCAGCTCCGCAGCTCGCAGACGGCGGTGCAGCAGGCCAAGGTCTCCCTCGCCGACGCGGGGGTCAAGCTCGCCCGGGCCCAGAAGCTGAAGGGCGAGGGGATCCTCACGCAGACCGACCTGGAGACCGCCCAGCTCGCTGCCACCTCCGCCAGGCTGGCCGTCGACACGGCCAACGAGAACGTGGGCCAGAGCCAGGCCAACCTGATCAAGGCCCAGGACGACCTCACCAAGACCACCATCTACTCGCCGATCGACGGCCGCGTCATCACCCTCAACGCCAAGGAGGGGGAGGTGGTCATCTCCGGCACCATGAACAACCCCGGCTCGGTGATCGGCATCATCGCCGACATGGCCGACATCAACGCCGAGGTCGACGTCGACGAGACCGAGATCGTCAACATCCGGGTCGGCCAGGAGGCCATCCTGCGGGTGGACGCGCTCCCCGGCAAGGAGTACAAGGGGAAGGTGATCGAGGTGGGGAGCTCCGGCTACAACCGGACCAACCAGCCGGACGTCACCTTCTTCAAGGTCAAGATCCTGCTCGACCACCCCGACGACAGCCTGCGCGCCCGCATGTCGGTGCGCGCCGAGATCCACACCGCCGCGCACCCGAACACCCTGACGGTGCCGATCCAGGCGGTCGTCGAGCGGGAGGCCGGGGACGAGGCGAAGGACGGCAAGAAGAGCGGCGACAAGGCGACGGCCAAGGCGGCGGCCAAGCCGCGCAAGGTGGTGTTCGTCATTATTGGTGGAAAGACCGGGGGCAAGGTCGAGCAGCGTCCGGTCGAGACCGGGCTCTCCGACGAGACCAGCGTCGAGCTGACTGCCGGCGTCAAGGCCGGCGAGCAGGTGGTGACCGGCCCCTACCGCACCCTGCGCGACCTCAAGGATGGCGACGCCGTCCAGGTCAGCGCGACCACCGAGGACGAGGACAGCGACGCCGCCAAGGCCGCGAAGAAGGAATAGGGGACACGATGGCGCTGATCGATCTGCGGGAGATCTTCAAGGTCTACGACATGGGGGCGGAGAAGGTGCACGCCCTCAACGGCGTCGACCTCCAGGTCGAGCGGGGGGAATACGTGGCGATCATGGGCTCGTCGGGGAGCGGCAAGTCGACGCTGATGAACCTCGTCGGCTGCCTCGACACGCCGACCTCCGGCAGCTACATCCTCAACGGCACCGCCGTGCAGGAGCTCGACGACACCCAGCTCGCCGGCATCCGCAACAAGGAGATCGGCTTCGTCTTCCAGACCTTCAACCTGCTCGCCCGCACCGACGCCCTGCACAACGTCGAGCTGCCGCTGATCTACGCCGGCCTGTCGCGCGCCGAGCGGCGGGAGCGGGCGAAGAAGGCGCTGGAGAAGGTGGGGTTGGGGAGCCGCATGACCCACCAGCCCAACGAGCTCTCCGGCGGCCAGCGCCAGCGCGTCGCCATCGCCCGGGCCTTGGTCAACGACCCGTCGATCCTGCTCGCTGACGAGCCCACCGGCAACCTCGACTCCAGCACCTCGGAGGAGATCATGCAGCTCTTCGACGAGCTCCATCAGGCGGGGAACACCGTGGTGCTGGTCACCCACGAGCCGGACATCGCCGAGCACGCCTGGCGCAGGGTCATGCTGCGCGACGGCAAGGTCACCTCCGACCAGGCCACGGCGCGGGCGATCGCCGCCGGCGCCGCGGGTGCCACAGTCGCCGCGACGCCGGCCTGAAAGGATATATCCCGTGGTCTTCCTGGAGAACTTCCGCATCGCCATCGGGGCGCTCCGCGCCAACCTGATGCGCTCGATCCTGACCACGCTCGGGATCGTCATCGGCGTCGCCGCCGTGGTCGCCGTGGTCTCGATCGTCCAGGGGCTCCAGTACACCATCACCGAGCAGCTCCAGGGGGTGGGCGCCACCTTCATCGCCATCTCGCCGAAGACCGACCGCAGCAACATCCCCGGCCTCGCGGCCCGCCAGGTCAAGCTCACCTGGGACGACGGCCAGGCGATCGAGACCAAGGTCCCCGGCATCAAGCTGATGTCGCCGTTCATCATCGGCCGCGCCACCATCAAGTACAAGGACCGCAAGCACAACCCCTTCCTGATCATCGGCGCCACCGAGAACTACCAGGACGTCACCAACCAGACGGTGGACCGCGGCCGTTTCTTCTCCCAGGTCGACCTCGAGAACCACCGCAAGGTGACGGTGATCGGCCCCAAGATCGTCGAGGACCTGAACCTCGGGCCCAACCCGCTGGGCAAGGAGATCTACATCGACATCTATCCGGCCACCGTCATCGGCCTGATGGAGAAGAAGGGGCAGAACGTCGGCATGGACTTCGACGATATCGTCTACGTCCCCTTCGACTCGGCGGTCAACCTGTTCGGCCGCAACGTCGCCGACCAGGTGCAGATCCGCCTCCAGGCGCGGACCGCCGAGGGGGTGGAGCAGGTCAAGGACGGCATCGGCCGGCTGCTGCGGGCGCGGCACAAGATCCCCGCCAACGAGCCGGACGACTTCGAGATCCAGACCCAGGACGAGATCCTCAACACCGTCCACAAGATCCTCGGCAGCGTCACGGCCGTGGTCGGCGGCGTGGTCGGCATCGCCCTGCTGGTGGGCGGCATCGGCATCATGAACATCATGCTGGTCTCGGTCACCGAGCGCACCCGCGAGATCGGCGTGCGCAAGGCGGTCGGCGCCCGCCGCCAGGACGTCCTCATCCAGTTCCTGATCGAGGCGGTCACCCTGTCGCTGCTCGGCGGCGGCGTCGGGGTCGCCATCGGCTATGGGCTCGGGGTGGCGGTCGCCAAGCTGATCCCCGGCTTCCCGGCGGCCCACGTGCCGCTCTGGGCGGTCGGCCTCGCCATCGGCTTCTCGGCCGCCGTCGGCATCTTCTTCGGCATCTATCCGGCCGCCAAGGCGTCGCGGCTCGACCCCATCGAGGCCCTGCGCTACGAGTAGATCCGCGTCAAGTTGGCCCGCGCATTGCATTCTTGGAGCGTCATGTAGCACCGACGCAGAGGGCATCATGACGATGCCTCTCTACCAAGGAGATCAAGGGCCATGCGTAAACACGTCGTCCTGAGTCTGACCCTGCTGCTGGTCTTCGCCACGGCCATCTTCGCGGCCGATTCCAAGGCCACCTCCAAGCAGTACCACCGTATGCACGGCGACATCACCTCGATCGATGCCACCGCCCAGACGTTCACCGTCAAGCACGGCAACGACACCTCGACCTTCAAGACCGACGCCACCACCAAGTTCCGCGGGGCCGGCAAGGAGATCACCTTCGCCGACCTCCTGGTCGGCGACGACGCGCGCGTCTCGTTCACCGAAGAGGGCTCCGACAAGACGGCCGCCCGCGTCGACGTTGCTCACACCAAGAAGAAGATGTAATTCCGTCCATTTTCCTGCCTAGAGCTTTCCCGGGGTGGCCTCCTCGGCCACCCCGTTTCGAGGGAGACAGATCATCATGCACAAGCGTTCAGCCCTGA
>DASWQX010000822.1:0-4447 GCA_036403495.1 Thermoanaerobaculia bacterium | reverse complement strand
GAGCTCTCGCTCGACGAGGCGCCGCAGGACCGCTATCTCGCCGACGAGCCGGCGCCCCCCGCCGCCGCCGGCTTCAACTGGTCGGTCGAGCCCGAGCCGGTCCACGCCGAGCCGCAGCGCGCCGAGCCGCACCGGTCCGAGCAGCCGACCGGACCCTGGGAGATCGCGGCGCCGCCGCCGCCGGCCCCCTGGAAGGCGCCGGAGCCTCTCGCCGACGTGCCCGAGGTGCCCGCGGCGCATGAGGCGGTCGCGGCTCCCGCGCCGGAGCCCGCCTACCCGCCCGGTCCGACGGTCGCCGAGCCCGCCGCCGCGCACGCGGCCGGCAACGGCCATCTCTCGGACGACGACGTCGACCGCATCGCCCGCCGGGTGGTGGAGCTGCTCGGCGACCGCACCGTCCGCGACGTCGCCTGGGAGGTGATCCCGGACATGGCCGAGGTGATCATCCGCGACCGCCTGCGCGAGCTGGAGTCCCAGGTCGAATAGCACAGCGGGAGCGAGGGCGGTCCCGCCCGGGCGTAAACGCCCGGGCTACGAGGGAAAAGAAAAGCCGGCTGAAGCCGGCTCAAAAACGAATTGAGCCTCCTTCAGGAGGCTTTTCGTTTCGTGGTAGCCCGGGCGTTTACGCCCGGGCGGGGCGGCGGGAACTGTAGCATCCCCCTTTTTTGTTGCACCGATGGATGGTAGCCGGTACAGAGGAGACGACGGTGAGCGCCACGAGCCCGGAGACGACGAACACTACGACGTCCGGTACGACCCCAGGTACCGAGATGAACAAGCGCTTCGAGCCTGCCACCTATGAACAGGCCTGGCAGCGGCGCTGGGCGGAGAAGGGCTATTTCCGCGCCGAGGCGCCCTCGGCGAAGCCCTCGTTCTGCATCATGATCCCGCCCCCCAACGTCACCGGCAAGCTCCACGTCGGCCATGCGCTCCAGACCGCGCTCCAGGACCTGCTCACCCGCTGGCGGCGGATGCAGGGGTTCAACGCCCTCTGGCTCCCCGGCACCGACCACGCCGGCATCGCCACCCAGCTCATGGTGGAGAAGCACCTCGCGACCGAGGGCACCAGCCGCCGCGAGCTCGGCCGCGAGCGCTTCGTGGAGCGGATGTGGGAGTGGAAGGCGCAGTACCACGGCAACATCCGCGAGCAGCTCGGTCTGCTCGGCGCCTCCGCCGATTTCACCCGCGAGCGCTTCACCCTCGACGAGGGGCTCAACCGCGCCGTCCGCGAGGCCTTCGTGCGGCTCTACCGCGAGGGGCTGATCACCCGCGGCGAGTACATGGTCAACTGGTCGCCGATCCTCGGCACCGCCGTCTCCGACCTCGAGGTCGAGATGAAGCCGGTGCAGGGGAAGCTCTACCATATCGCCTACCCGGTCGAGGGGAGCGACGAGCGGATCGTGGTGGCCACCACGCGCCCCGAGACCATGCTCGGCGACACCGCCGTCGCCCTCCACCCCGAGGACGAGCGCTACCTCCACCTCCACGGCAAGGCGGCGATCCTGCCGCTGGTCGGTCGGCGGCTGCCGTTCGTGGCGGATGAGGCGGTCGACCGCGAGTTCGGCACCGGCCTCGTGAAGATCACCCCGTTCCACGATCCCAGCGACTTCGAGATGGGGAAGCGGCACGACCTCCCCGGCATCACCGTCATCGGCCTCGACGGCCGGATGACCGCCGAGGCCGGCCCCGATTTCGCCGGCCTCGACCGCGCCGAGGCGCGCGAGAAGATCGTCGCGCGCCTTCAGGCGGAGGGGTATCTGGTCAAGATCGAGCCGCACGCCCACAACGTGGGGCACAGCCAGCGCAGCGGCGAGCCGATCGAGCCGCTGGTCTCCACCCAGTGGTTCTGCGACGTGCGGAGCATGGCCGATCAGGCGGTCGAGGCCGTGCGCGACGGCCGCACCAAGCTCTATCCCGACACGTTCGACAAGACCTGGGAGCACTGGCTGCTCAACATCCGCCCCTGGTGCATCTCGCGCCAGCTCTGGTGGGGGCACCAGATCCCCGCCTGGTACACCGAGGACGGCCGCTGCATCGTGGCGCACGACCTTGAGGAGGCGATCGCCGAGGCGGGCACCGACCGGCTGACCCAGGATCCCGACGTGCTCGACACCTGGTTCTCCTCGGCCCTCTGGCCCTTCTCGACTCTCGGCTGGCCGGACGAGACGCCGGATCTCGCGACCTTCTATCCCACCGACGTCCTGATCACCGGCCACGACATCCTCTTCTTCTGGGTAGCGCGGATGGTGATGACCGCCCTCCACTTCACCCGCGACGTGCCGTTCCGGGCGGTCCACCTGACCGGCCTGGTGCGCGACGCCGAGGGGCAGAAGATGTCGAAGACCAAGGGGAACGTGCTCGATCCCAGCGAGCTGGTGGCCGAGTTCGGCGCCGACGCCGTGCGCTTCACCCTCTCCTCGCTCGACAGCCCGGGGCGCGACATCCCGCTCAACCGCGACCAGATCGCGGGCTACAGCGCCTTCGGCAACAAGCTCTGGAACGCCACCCGCTTCGCCCTCTCGCGCATCCCCCCCGAG
Source organism: Thermoanaerobaculia bacterium (assembly GCA_036403495.1). Taxonomy (GTDB): domain Bacteria; phylum Acidobacteriota; class Thermoanaerobaculia; order Multivoradales; family UBA5704; genus DATARR01. The sequence continues at coordinate 1,910 of DASWQX010000822.1, read as the reverse complement.
GCGCGGGTGCGGACGGATATTGACCCCCTGGGTCTCGCCGCTCCCGAGCGCTGGATCCTGTCGCGCCTGTCGCGGGTGGCGGCCGAGGTCGACGCCCGCTTCGAGATCTTCCGCTTCGACGAGGCCTGCAACCGGCTCTACCACTTCTTCTGGGGCGACCTCTGCGACTGGTATATCGAGCTGGCCAAGCCTGCATTATTAGGGGGAATAATCGGCGACGCGCCGCGCCCCCAGGTGGGCGACGTGCTGCTCACCCTGCTCGACCGCGCCTTCCGCCTGCTCCATCCGGTGATGCCCTTCCTCACCGAGGAGCTCTGGCAGCGGCTGCCCGGCCACGAGGCGATCCACCCGGAGACCATCTGCCTCGCCCCCTATCCGCGGCGCGAGGAGGCGTGGGAGGACGACGCCGTAGAGGCCGGGATGGACGCCCTGATCCAGGTCGTCACCCGCGTGCGCGCCCTGCGAGCGGAGATGGGACTGACGCCGAAGGCGAAGCTCGACCTTCACCTCCAGGCGACCGAGGCGGTCGACGCCGGCGTCGGCCGCCTGCTGGCGGAGCAGGCGCCGCTGATCCAGTCCCTCACCCGCGTCGAGTCGATCGCCTTCGGTCCGCCGCCCGAGGGGGCGCGGCGCGACCTGATGGCCGGCGTCGAGATCGGCATCTTGGTGGAGAATCCGGGGATGACGGCCGACGAGCGGGGGAAGCTCGAGAAGGAGCTCGACAAGCTGACCACCGAGATCGGCCGCGCGGCCGAGCGGCTCTCCAATCCCGACTTCCTGGGCAAGGCGCCCGCCCACGTGGTTGAAGGGGGCCGCGCCAAGCTCGCCGAGATGCGCGAGCGCGAGGCCGCCCTGCGCTCCAGCTTAGGGGCCGCCTGAAGAGAGACACCGTGGATTACGATCTCTACGTCCAGGAGCTGATGGAGCGGCGCCGCTGGGCCGGCGCTCCCGAGAACGTCGTCGTCCTGCCGGTGGTGGGCTCGACCAACGCCCTCGCCCGCGCCATCGCCAGCGAATACCAGACCGAGGACATCCCCATCCATCCGCTCCTCGTGCTCGCCTACGAGCAGTCGGAGGGGCGCGGCCGGCAGGGGCGGACCTGGGCGAGCCCCGCCGGCAAGGGGGCCTACGCCACGCGGGTGGTCGAGGCGGCCGATCCGGCCCTCCTCCAGACCCTCCCTCTGCTCGTCGGCGTCGGGCTCTGCCGGGGTCTCGCCCCGCACCTGCCCACCCCCTGCCGCCTCAAGTGGCCGAACGACCTCGTGGTGGAGGTCGCGGGCGAGCGCCGGAAGATCGGCGGCGTCCTGATCGAGGCGCTGGTGCGGCCGGGCGAGCGCACGCTGGGGCTGATCGGCTTCGGCGTCAACCTCTTCCAGGAGGCCGGCGACCTCCCCGCGACCGCCACCTCGCTCCGGATGCTGGGGGGCCCGCAGGGGTTGGGCGGCGGACGCGCCAGCCTCGCCGATCTCACCTGGGATCTCGTCGCGGCGGTCGAGGCCGAGCTCGCCCATCTCGGCGACGCCGCCTACGCCGTGGAGAGCTACCGGCCGCTGTCGATCCACCAGCCAGGCGAGCGGATCGTCTGCCGCTTCGGCGATTCATTGATCGAAGGCACCTTCGCCGGCTTCGACGACACCGGCCGGCTGCTGCTGGACACCGGCGGGGAGCGGATCCCGATCGCCTCCGGAGAGGTGATCGAAGGATGAAAAGAGTAGCGGGCAAGGCGGGGCCAGCCGGCGTGGCGGGAGAAACCGGCGCGCTGGTCCTGGTCGACGTCGGCAACACCAACACGGTCTTCGGCATCTACCGCGGCGACGAGCTGGTCGACAGCTTCCGCCTGTCCACCGACACCGAGCGCACGGCGGACGAGTACGGGGCGCTCCTGCTCCCCCTGTTCACGCTGAGCGGGA
>DASWQX010000821.1:0-4158 GCA_036403495.1 Thermoanaerobaculia bacterium | reverse complement strand
CCGGAGGGTTGGTCCTGCCCTCTGCCACTCCCGGTGAGGAGGCCACCAACAGATCCAGGCAGACTGGAAAGGCGGATCCAGTGAGGCAAGGCTACGGCCGGCTCCGGTCAGGCCTTGCCCTCGGCGACGGCATGCCCTCCGGCGGAGACGTCCCGCCGTCCCCGTGGCCTGCACAGGATGTCGTGGACGGGCTGGGAACGTCTCTACAAGCCCTCCGATCAACCGCAGCTTCTGGTGCGCAGGCTTGTGTCTTCCCCTCAGTGCGACCGGTGCTGGACGAACCGGACCAGGTCGCGTAGGGGATCGGCCTTGCGGCCGAGCGGCGCCAGCGAGTCGACCGCGAAGCCGAGGAGCTCGGCGGCGAGGGACTGGGCGCCGGCGACTCCGAGGAGCTTCACGAAAGTGACCTTGCCGGCGTCCTTGCCGGTGTCCTTGCCGGTCTCCTCGGGGGTGCCGAGGACGTCGAGGAGGTCGTCCGCGATCTGGAAGGCGAGACCGAGGTTCTTGGCGAAGCGGGCGATCACCTCGAGGTCGCGGCGGCGGGCTTCGGCGGCCATCGCGCCCAGCTCGCCGGCGGCCATGAACAGCGCCCCCGTCTTGTGGCTGTGGATGTACTCCAGGACGTCGAGGCTCATCTCCTCGGGCGGCGACAGCAGGTCGAGCGCCTGGCCGCCGATCAGGCCGTCGCTGCCGATGGCCACCGCCAGGTGGTGGACGACGTCCTCGGTGGTGTAGCGGCGGAGGGCCAGGCGGGTGGCCGCCTCGGCGACCAGGCCGTAGGCGCGGTTGAGCAGGGCGAGGGCGGCGAGCAGCGCCACGCTCTCGCCGAACACCCGGTGGACCGTGGGACGGCCGCGGCGCAGGGCCGCGTCGTCCATCGCCGGCAGGTCGTCGAGCACCAGGGAGCAGGCGTGGACCATCTCGACGGCGCAGGCGAGGTCGAGCACCGGCTCGCTGCGGCAGCCGAAGAGATCGGCCACCGCCAGCGTGAGCACCGGCCGCACCCGCTTGCCGGCGCCGGTGAGGGCGTAGTGCATGGCCCGGTGCACGGCCTCGGGGCGCGCTCCGGGCGGAGGGAGGAGCTCGGGCAGGCGCTGGTTCACCCGCGCCGCCCAGACCGCGAGCGGACCGGCGAGCGCGGAGGGGGCCGCTACCTCAGGCAAACGACTGGACGGCCTCGGACTCGCTGTCGTAGACGTCGAAGACAGTGATGAGCTGGGTGATGGTGAGGATGTCGGAGACCTTCGCGGGAAGGTTGGTGAGCTTCAGCTTCGCTCCCCGGCCGGTGGCGGTGGTGTAGGCGCTGACCAGCTCGCCGATGCCGCTGGAGTCGATCATCGTCACGCCCGACATGTTGATCAGGATCTTGGTGACGCCGTTGTTGATGATCTCCTGCATGGCGTTGCGCAGGGCCTCCTCGCCCGAGCCGATGGTGATCCGGCCATTGAGGTCGAGGATCGTCACGTCGCCGCTCTGCCGCGTACTGAATTTCATTCGGTCCCTCCTCCGAGTCTTGCTGAAGTCGCTTACGAGATATCGGGTTTCGGCGCCACCCGCCGGCGCAGCGTCACCACCGTGCCGCCGCCGGCGTTGGAGCCGTAGTGGATGTCGTCCATGAACTTGTGCATGAAGAGGATGCCGCGGCCGTTCCGGTTCAGCAGGTTCTCCGGAGCCAGCGGGTTGCGCACCTTGTCGGGGTCGAACCCCACCCCTTCGTCCTCGACGCGGATCACCAGCTCCCCCTCCTCCACCGCCAAGTCCACGTGCACCTGCTTGGCCGGGTTCTGCCGGTTGCCGTGCTTGATCGCGTTGGCCAGCGCCTCGCGCATGGCCAGCTCGACCGAATGCTGCGTGTCCTTGTCGATCCCCAACTGCTCCATCCGGTCCTTCAACACCACGTGGACCAGCTCGATGTTCTCGAACCGGCTTCCGATGGCGAGGTGAAATCGGTTCTCGTCGGCCATGGCGCGTCCTCGCGGGCAAGTCTACCAGAGGAAGGCCGCGCTCTTCCCGGCCCCCAGCATGCGCAGCGCCGCCGGCACCACGACCAGGAGCTGCACGCCGTCGAACAGGGCGTGCGCCGCCATCGCGGACCAGAGGTTCTGGCGCCATTTCACCAGGAAGGCGTAGATGAGCGACAGGATGGCGATGCCGATCAGCAGGAACGGCTGGCCGTAGGAGAGGTGGGCGAGCACGAAGAAGCCGGTGGAGAACACGATGCCGATACGCGGCTGCAGGAAACCGCGGAAAAAGCTCTCCTCGACCACGCCGGCCGACAGGCTGACCAGCAGCCGCACCCCGAACGGCAGCCCGGCGATGAGCGGGATCAGCGCCGGCGGCGCCTTCGGCACCGCCCCCTCGCCACCCAGCGCCAGGAGAGCGCCGGCGACCAGCATCAGCGCCAGCAGCACCGCCACCCAGGCGCCGATGCCGAGCAGGACCCCGAGGCCGATCTCGCGCGGGATGCTCGGCGTCAGATACCCGAACTGGGCCAGGAACTGCCGCCCGAGCGAGACCGGCGGCGGCGGCGCGAGGACCGGCACGGGCGGCGCGAGCGGAGAGATGGGCGCCATGGGATCGAGCGGATCGCCGACCGCCGGCGGCTCCGCCGTCCAGGGCGCCTCGGCGGGGATCGGCTCCAGCACCGGCATCGGTATCGGTATCGGTTCGGGCCGGGGCAGGCCGGCGAAGCCGAGGAAGAACCAGATCAGCATGGTGGCGACCATCAGCGCGTGGAGCTCGAAGAGCTGCGGCGTGGCGATGCTGGTCGGCTCGGGCCCCAGCTTCGCCCCCAGGCTCCCCAGCGGCGCGAAGACGCCGACGGCGAGCAGGAAGGTGACCGTCAGCCCGGCCAGGGCGCGGCGCCAGGGGATGCGGAAGCCCGGCGGGAGCAGGCCGCGGGCGGCGCACATGCCGTCGAGCAGCAGCGCGCCGAGGAAGGCGGGCGCCACCGTCGCGGCGACTCGCAGGGCGGTCTCGGTCGTCATCCGGGTTTCTGCTTCTGCCGGAAGCTGCGGACCATCATCAGCGAGCTGTTGAGCCGCTGCATCCGCCGCTGCCGGAGCTGGATGGCGGCGAGGTCGTCGAGCGACGGCTGGTCGCCGCGCAGCTCGCGCAGGTGGCGGTCGATCTCGAAGGTGAGCTGATCGAGCTCCACCCGGGTCATCATCTTGAACGTGCGCTCGGTGACCAGGAGGTACCCCTCGGCCACATCCCGCACCATGGCGTACGCGCTGCCCCCGGGAAAGCTCATCGGAGGGGGATCATATCCCGAACCCTTACCGGCGGCCCCTAGCGTGAGCCCCTCATAGGCTTCCGTGCTCTCACGAAGGCGCTCATGACCTTGCCGTCCACCGCCTCGACGCCGGCGGGGTCGATTCCGGCCTCCTCGAGGAAGGCGCGGGCGTCCTCGGAGCGGTAGACCCGCGTCGGCTCGACCTCGATCTCCTCGAAACCGACTTCCTCGAGGAGGCTTCGATACTCCGTCTCCTGAAGGGCACCCGCCACGCAGCCGATCCAGAGCTCCACGCTGCGCCGCATCGCCTCCGGGACCTCGCCGCGGAAGACGACGTCGGAAACGGCGAACCGGCCTCCCGGCCGGAGCACGCGGAAGGCTTCGGACAGCACCTGCCGTTTGTCGGCTGAGAGGTTGATGACGCAGTTCGAGATGATCACGTCCACGGCCGCCTCGGGAAGCGGGATCGCCTCGATCTCTCCCTTCAGGAACTCGACGTTCTCCACACACGCCTGCCGCTGGTTCTGCCGCGCGAGCGCGAGCATGTCGTCGGTCATGTCCAGTCCGTAGGCCTTCCCCGTGGGGCCGACCCGGCGAGCCGAGAGGAGCACGTCGATCCCACCGCCCGAGCCGAGGTCGAGCACCGTTTCTCCCTCGGTGAGCTCCGCGAGGGCCGTGGGATTGCCGCATCCGAGCGAGGCGAGCACGGCCTCGGCGGGCAGCCCGGCGGTCTCGTGGATTTCGTAGAGATCCGAAGTGATCGGGTCCTTGCTGTCGCAGCCGCAGGCGCCGCAGCCGCAGGAGGCCGTCTTTCCCTGCTGGGCGGCGCGCGCCGCCTCGCCATACTTCGCCTGGACCACCTCGCGGAGGGCGGCGGGTTCGAGGGTCTGGGGATCGATGCTCATGTTCGTTTCTCCTTTTCT
>DASWQX010000820.1:0-2465 GCA_036403495.1 Thermoanaerobaculia bacterium | reverse complement strand
ATCCTGCACCAGCGGCAGAGCAAGTAGGAGCGAGACGATTATGCCCGAGACAGTGGCTGATATGACTGAGACGACCACCGAGACGACGGCGCGGGACACCGCTCCGGCCACCTCCGAGCGGGGCCGCCGGCAGGTCAAGGTGGGCCGGGTGGTGAGCAACAAGATGGACAAGACGGTGGTGGTGGCGGTGGCGGAAACGTTCACCCACCGGCTCTACCACCGCACGATCAAGCAGACGAAGAAGCTCTACGCCCACGACGAGGAGAACCGGTGCAACGTCGGCGACGAGGTGGAGATCGTCTCCAGCCGTCCGCTGTCGAAGACCAAGCGCTGGCGGGTCCGCGAGATCGTCAAGCGGGCCGAGTAAGGGGTTGAGATCATGATCCAGATGGGAACGATTCTCGACGTGGCGGACAATTCAGGCGCCAAGAAGATCGCCTGCATTCACCTGCGCGGCGGCTCGGCGGGCCAGTACGGCCGGCTGGGCGACGTCATCACGGCCTCGGTCAAGGAGGCCTCGCCGGACGGTACGGTGAAGAAGGGGCAGGTGGTCAAGGCGGTGATCGTGCGGACGGTGAAGGAACAGCGGCGCAAGGACGGCAGCTACATCCGCTTCGATCAGAACTCCGCCGTCCTGGTCAACGACGCCGGCGAGCCGGTGGGCACGCGCGTCTTCGGCCCGGTGGCGCGGGAGCTGCGCGAGCGACGGTTCATGAAGATCGTCTCCCTGGCGCCGGAGGTCATCTGAAATGAAGGTGAACGTGAAGAAGAACGACCAGGTGCTCGTCACGACGGGCAAGGACCGGGGCGCACGGGGGCGCGTGCTGCGCGTCCTCGCGAGCGACGGCAAGGCGATCGTCGAGCGCGTGAACATGATCAAGCGGCACACCCGGCCGAACCCGAACAAGGGGATCCAGGGGGGCATCCTCGAGCGCGAGGCGCCGATCCAGATCTCGAATCTCAAGGTGATCTGCCCGGAGTGCGGCAAGCCGTCGCGCCTCGGCCGCCAGCGGCTCGACGACGGGCGTGGCGTACGAGTCTGCAAGGCTTGCAGCGCGACCTTTAGCTAGAGGCGATTTCGACATGGCGACGAAAGAAGCGAAGAAGAAGGACAAGGGCGGCAAGGCGCAGAAGGCGGCTCCGGCGCCGTCCGGTCCGGTGCGCGAGACCCCCGAGGGCTACGTGCCGCGGCTGAAGACGCGGTACGCCGAGGAGATCGTGCCGAAGCTGAAGAAGGAATTCGGCATCGACAACATCATGGCGGTGCCGCGCATCGAGCGCATCTCGCTGAACATGGGCATGGGCGAGGCGATCCAGAACATCAAGATCCTGGACGACGCGGTCGAGGAGCTGTCGGCCCTGGCCGGCCAGAAGCCGACGGTGACCCGCGCCCAGAAGTCGATCGCGGCCTTCAAGCTGCGCGAGGGGATGCCGATCGGCGCCCGCGTGACGCTGCGCGGGGACCGCATGTGGGAGTTCCTCGACCGTCTGCTGTCGGTGGCCCTGCCGCGGGTGCGCGACTTCCGCGGCGTGCCGACCAAGAGCTTCGACGGCCGCGGCAACTACACGCTGGGCATCCGGGACCACCTGATCTTCCCCGAGGTGGACTACAACCGGGTCGAACGTCCGAAGGGGATGAACATCACGATCGTGACGACGGCCGGCAACGACGAGCGCGCTCTCTATCTGCTGCGCGAGCTCGGCATGCCGTTCACGCGTTAGGAGGCTTGCGTTGGCGACCACTGCGAAGATCGCGAAGGAAAGAAAGAAGCTGAAATTCGAGGTGCGGCATCGCAACCGTTGCCGGATCTGCGGACGCCCGCGGGGGTTCTACCGCCAGTTCGGGCTCTGCCGCATCCATCTGCGCGACCTGGCGTTACAAGGGTATCTGCCGGGCGTCATCAAGGCGAGCTGGTGAGGAGAATCAGGGTATGAGCATGACCGACCCGATCGCGGATCTGCTGAGCCGGATCCGCAACGCGCAGGTTGCCAAGCACGACCGTCTGGACGTGCCGGCCTCCAAGCTCAAGCTGGAGGTCGTGAAGCTCCTCAAGGAGGAGGGCTTCATCAAGAACTTCCGGGAGATCGAGGGCACGCCGGTGGGGACGCTGCGGGTCTTCCTGCGCTACACCCAGGATGGCGTCCCGGCCATCTCTCATCTCGAACGGGTGAGCAAGCCCGGCCGCCGGGTCTACCGCAAGTCCGACGAGATCCAACCGGTTCGCAACGGCCTCGGCATCGGGATCGTCTCGACGTCGCAGGGCCTGCTGACCGATGCCCAGGCGCGCGATCGCCGCGTCGGCGGCGAGCTGCTTTGCCAGGTGTGGTAGGAGAGACGCTATGTCGCGGATTGGAAGAATGCCGATTCCCGTTCCCCAGGGGACCAAAGTGGAGCTCCGGGGCGGTAGGTTCGTGGCCGAGGGGCCGAAGGGACGGGTGGAGCAGTCCGTCTTCGAAGGCTTCCC
>DASWQX010000819.1:0-5506 GCA_036403495.1 Thermoanaerobaculia bacterium | reverse complement strand
ACGTGGTGGTGTTCAAGTACCCCGAGGATCCCACCCGCGACTTCATCAAGCGGTGCATGGGGCTGCCCGGGGACACCATGAAGATGATCGACAAGGACCTCTACATCAACGGTAAGCTGGTCCACGACTCCTCGTTCACCTGGTACGACGACGCCACAGTCTACCCGCGCGACCTCCTCTTCCACACCAAGCGGGTGCGCGACAACTTCGGCCCCAAGACCGTCGGCCCCGACAGCTACTTCTGCATGGGGGACAACCGCGACAACTCCAACGACTCGCGCTACTGGGGGACGGTGCCGGAAGCGAACGTCAAGGGGCGGGCGCTGCTGGTGTACTGGTCGTTCGCCAGCGACGACGAGGCGGTGGAGTGGCCGGGGTACGCCGGCAAGCTGCGGCAGATCGGCCGCGTGGCGCTGAACTTCTTCACCCAGACGCGCTGGGATCGAACCTTGCGCATCGTGCGCTAGACTACCCTTCAACGAATCCTGACGGAGGGAGCCATGCCACGACGCAGGTCCGAACGCGGCGAGGGAAATCTGGGGTGTATTCTCTGGCTGGTGGCGCTGGGCATCGCGGCCCTGATCGCCTGGAAGGCGGTGCCGGTCAAGATCCAGAGCACCCAGCTTTACGACTTCATGGATGAGCAGGCGAAGTTCGCGGCGGCGCGGACGCTGCCGGACGACATCGCCAAGGCGATCGTCGACCGCGCGCACCAGCTCGACATCCCGCTCGACAAGAAGGACGTCCGGGTGGTCCGGGACGGCGACCGCATCTTCATCGAGGTCGAATACACGGTGCCGGTGGAGTTCCCCGGCTACACCTATCAGTGGCACTTCCACCAGAAGCTCGACCGCCCCATCTTCATCGTGTGAGGCGCGGCGGACCGGCGGTTCTCGGGGGTGGCTTCGCCCCCGGGGCCCTCGCTGGAGCGCAGCTCGCCGGGCTGATCTTCTTTCTCAATCCGCGCCTGCCGTTCGCCTTCGGGCCGGTGCTGCGCGGCTGCGTGATCTATGGGCTGCTCGGCGGCTTGGTCAGCCTGGCCGCCCACCTCCCCTTCACTTGGCGGCGGCCGCGGCTCTCCCGCCGGGTGCTGCCGTGGAGCTTCACCGCCGCGCTCGCCCTCTCCGCCCTGCTCGACTGGTCCCAGCGCTACTACTTCGCCTACTTCCTGCCGCCCGGCATCAACGACCGCCTGACCAAGACGGCGCTCTGGCTCACCCTCGGCGCGCTGATCGCCTTCTACACCGCCCTGCTGCACTCGCTCAGCCGCCGCCCCTACGGCCGCCGCAGCCGCTACGGGCTGACGCTGATGGCGGCCCTCTCCGTCTACGCCATGGTCGAGCGGCGGGAGGCCTACCATCCGCAGCCGGTGACGGCGCCGCGGCCGGCGGCGGTCGAATCGGGGCAGCGCCCGAAGCTCTGGGTGATCGGCATCGACGCGGCCACCCTCGACGCCATCCTGCCGCTCGCCGGCCAGGGGCGCCTCCCCTTCCTCGCCAACGTGCTCCAGAACGGCGCCTACGGGCGGCTCAGCTCCATCGTGCCCACCCGGCGCGACGCGCTCTGGACCACCGTGGCGACCGGCAAATACCCCTTCAAGCACGGCATCACCGGCCGCCGCTCCTACCCGGCACCCCTCCTCGCTCCCGGCGCCGAGCTCCACCTCTTCCCGGCGGGGATCGCCTTCCAGCGCTGGGGCACCTTCGGCGCCGGGCCGCTGCCTCCAGCCACGCCGCAGCGCGAGGGGCTGGCGCTCTGGGAGATCCTGCCGCGGCTCGGCGTTCCCGCCGGCGTCGTCGGCTGGCCGATCACCCAGCCGGCCGCCGGCGAGGCCACCTTCGCGCTCGGCGATGGCTTCTTCGCCGATCCACCCGATCCGGCGGGCGCCTGGCCGCGGGAGCTGCTGGCGCGCCGCGGCGCTTTCCGGCTCGCGCCGGACAGGGTCGACCGGGAGGTTCGCCTCCGCTTCGGTCCGCGAGTCCCGGGATCCCTGCGGGCGGCGATCGACGGCGACCTCTGGCGCCAGTCGGCGACCCTGGCGCTCGCCCGAGAGAATCCGAAGGTGGAGGCGGTCTTCCTCTTCCTGCCCGGGCTGCGGGAGATCTCCCGCCGCTGGTTCGGCGGCTTCAACGCCGTGCAGTTCGAAGGGCGGCAGGACGATGCCGCGTCCCACCTGGCGGCCGAGCGGGTGGCCCTCTACTACGAGCAGCTCGACGACCTGCTGGCGGCGGCGTGGGCTCAGGGGACGGGCCCGCGGCGGCTGGTGGTGGTCTCGGCCTACGGCGTCAATCCCAAGGGTGGATGGATGCGGCAACTGGCGCCGGGAGCGCTCGGCGGCGAGTTCCAGGGGGGACCGGACGGCGCGCTGCTCCTGTTTGGCGAGGGGATCCGCCCGGGCTCGCTGATCACCGGCGCCCGCCTAGTCGATGTGGCGCCGACGCTGATCTACGGTCTGGGGTTTCCGGTGTCGCGCGAGCTCGACGGCCAGGTGCTCACGACCGCGTTCGACAAGGCGTTCCTGGCGCGCAACCCCGTCGCCTTCTTCCCCTCCTACGAGGGATTGGCGCGGGCGCGCTGACGGGCGTCGGGCTTCCCTTCCGGCGTCACCAGCCTGGGGGCCGTGCCTTCGCGGTTCATGGAGCAGTGCCCCTCGAACGTGGCGCCGTCCTCGATGACCAGCGAAGGCGTGTCGATCTCGGCGAAGACCTTGCCGCTCGCGGCGATCTGCACGCGGCGAAGGGCGTGAATTGTGCCGCGAACCGTGCCGGAGACGAAAACCTGCCCCGCGCGGACCTCGCCGTCGACTTCGCCGGCCTCGCCGACGATCAGGTCCCCCTCCGACTCCACCGAGCCGGTGAGCTTGCCGTCCACCCGGAACGACGCCTCGAAGCGGAGCTCCCCGTGGAGATGGCTGCCGCCGTCCAGGAAGCCGTTGAGGTCGTTCTGCCTGCCGTCCGACTTGAAGATCATCGGTTCTCTCCCCGCTCGATCAGTGCGTCGAAGAGCCGCATCAGCTCCTCCTCCGAGTGGAAGTGGATGCGGAGCTGCCCACCCTTGCCCTGCCGCTTGATCTCCACGCGGGTCTGCAGGCGGCGGGTGAGCCGCTCCTCGGCGGCGGCGGTATGGACCTCGACCGGCCGCTCCGGCTTCTTCGCCTTCGGCGCCTCCTCGCGGGGCGGGGCGGTGAGCGCTTCGAGATCGCGGGCGGAGAGGCCGTCGCGCACGGCGCGGTCGGCGAGCTGGATCTGCGCGTCGGCATCCTGGAGACCGAGCAGCGGCCGGGCCTGGCCGGCGGTGAGGCGCCCTTCGCGGAGCAGGTCGAGCACCTCGTCCGGCAGGCGGAGGAGGCGGAGCGCGTTGGTGACCGTTGTTCGCGCCTTGCCGACGCGGGTGGCGACCTCCTCCTGGGAGAGGCCGAACTTCTCCTGCAGGGCGGCGTAGGCCTCAGCCTCCTCGATCGGGTTGAGGTCGCTGCGTTGAAGGTTCTCGACCAGGGCGAGCTCGAGCAGCTCGCGGTCGTCCGCCACCTGCCGCACCACCACCGGCACGTGCTCCAGCCCCGCCTTGCGGGCCGCTCGCCATCGGCGCTCGCCGGCGATGATCGCGTAGTCCTCCCCTTCGCGCGTCACCACCAGCGGCTGGACGATCCCCTGGGCGCGGATCGACGCCGCGAGATCCTCGATCGCCGCGTCGTCGAAGCGGCTGCGCGGCTGGAAGCGGTTGGGGCGCAGCCGGTCGATGGGGAGCGTGTGGACCGTCTCCTCCGGTTTCGGCTCCGCCTTCTCGATCAGGGCGTCGAGCCCGCGCCCGAGCCCGCGCTTCTTACCGGTCGTCTGGCCCGTCATGCGGCCCTCCGCAGGAATTCGCGCGCCAGCGCCAGGTAGGCCTCGGAGCCGCGCGACTTGATGTCGTACTGGAAGATCGGCAGGCCGTGGCTCGGAGCCTCGGCGAGGCGGATGTTGCGGGGGACCACCGTCTCGTACACCTTGCCGGCGAAATGCGAGCGGATCTCCTCGGCGACGTCCTTCGACAGATTGGTGCGGTCGTCGTACATGGTCAGCAGGATACCGGCGATCTGGAGCTGCTTGTTGAGGCTCCGCTGTACTCGCTCGACGGTGGCGAGGAGCTCGCTGATCCCTTCGAGGGCGTAGTACTCGCACTGGAGCGGCACCAGCACGCCGTCCGCGGCGGTGAGCGCGTTGACCGTGAGGTGGCCGAGCGACGGCGGGCAGTCGACGAGGATGGTGTCGTAGCGGTCGGCGACCTCGGCGAGCACCCCCTTCAGCCGCTGCTCCCAGCCGCTCTCGCCGACCAACTCCACCTCGATGCCGACGAGGTCGCGCTGAGAGGGGACGAGGTCGAGGTTGGGGAAGCCGGAAGGGCGGATCGTGGCCGACAGCGGCACCTCGCCCGAGAGCGCGTGGTAGAGGTGGGGGGGAGCCGCCTTGGCGCCGAGGCCGCGGGTGGCGTTCCCCTGCGGATCGCTATCGACGAGCAGGACGCGCCGTTCGAGGGCGCCGAGGCCGGCGCCGAGGTTGATGGCGGTGGTGGTCTTGCCGACTCCACCCTTCTGGTTCGCGATGGCGAGGATCATGGCTCGGTTTCTGAAGAATTCAGGCGTAGCGCCAGGATGCGCCGCTTCTCGCTCCCCGCGAGCGGCAGGCTGCCGCAGGAGACCAGCTCCGGCGGCAGCTCGGGATCGTGCTCGCCCACCCAGAGCAGGACGCGCCCCTCGGGGGCCAGCCGCGCCCCAAGGGCGCTCCAGATCTCGGCGGAGAGCCGGAGGGCCCGCGAGGTGATGACGTCGATGCTCTCCGGCAGGCCGGCAGGCAGCGGAAGCTGGACTCTAACATCCAGGCAGCGGCAGGGCAAAGCGGCCCGGCGGGCGGCGGCGGAGAGGAACGCCCACTTGCGTTCGCGCGCCTCGGCGAGCGTCATCTCGAGCCCTGGAAGAGCGGCGGCGAGCACGATTCCGGGGAAGCCGGCGCCCGATCCGAGGTCGAGCCCGCGGCGGGCGCCGGCCGGGATCAGAGGGATCGCGGCGAGCGACTCGCCGTAGTGGCGGGCGAGGATCTCCCCCGCCGTGCCCGGCCCGATCAGGCTCGTCCGCCGGTTCCAGAGGGCCAGCTCGCCATAGTGGGCGAACAGGGCATCGACGGCGCGGTCGTCAAGGGGTTGCGAAGAGAGCCGCTGAATCTCCTTCGCGAAGCTCGCGCGGGAGATCTCGGGGAGGGCGAACGCCATGGGAGGAGATTCTAGACCGAGGGATGTTTCACGTGAAACATCCCGCCCAGGGCTTCCCCGGAACGTTTCACGTGAAACGTTGGGAGGATCGACTACGCGGGACGCACCATGATCCGCTTGAAGTAGCCGTCCCCTTCGCTCTCGGTCACCACGTTCGGGTCGTCCGCCAGGGTGGTGTGGATGATCCGCCGGTCGCCGGGGTTCATCGGCTCCAGGATCCGCGGCTTGCCTCGCCGGCGGACCTCTTCGGCAACGCCCTGGG
>DASWQX010000818.1:0-2690 GCA_036403495.1 Thermoanaerobaculia bacterium | reverse complement strand
GCAGGTAAACCACCCTTCAGCACGCTTCCTCCCGCCCCCCGCCGATTCTGGACGCTGTTTCAGAAGGCCGAACCCTGGGGGCTGGACGACTCCACGGCGGATCTGCCGGTCGGTACGCCCGCCTGGACCGAGCTGGCGCTGGCCTCCTAGTCCTTCCACGAGTTAAGCCCTAGCAGGGCTCCATCCAAGCCAAAGTTTTCGCAGATCGCCTCCTGGTCGGGGGTTGCGGCATCCCGGTATCACTGAAGCTATGGCCGGGAGCCTCGGCACGCTCTGTGCACATCGCAGGCTCAGTCGTTCGGATGTCGTGTGGCCCAGAAGGAGGCAGGGCGTGGAGAAGGAATCGCAGCGAACCTGGGATCGCCGGGGCCGGGCCGGCCTCCTGCTCGCCGGTGGCGCGCTGGTGGCGCTCCTTGGTCAGGGATGCACCCTGATCTCGGCCGACAAGCGCAGCGTCTACCAGTTGGACCATCCGTTCGCGGTGAGCGACAGCGCGTTCCGGCGGTCGCTGGACGGCTTCGGCAACACGATGGTGAGGGGGAACCGGGCCGAGATCCTGAACAACGGGGACGCCATCGTCGGCGGGATGGTCGGCGCGATCCGCGAGGCCAAGCGGACGGTCAATCTCGAGTCCTACATCTTCAAGGACGACAAGGCGGGGGCGATCTTTGCCGCCGCGTTGATGGACGCCGCACGCCGGGGCGTGCAGGTGCGCGTGCTGGTGGACGGCACGGGGAGCAGCCGGTCGGGGCCGCTTCTCGAACGGATGAAGAAGGTGGGGGTCAAGGCGTACGTGTTCCATCCCATCCGGCTCTGGAGCTTGTACAAGATCGGCCGGCGGTCGCACCGCAAGATCCTGGTCGTGGATGGGAACGTCAGCTTCACCGGTGGCTTCTGCATCGCCGACGACTGGCTCGGGGACGCGCGCAACGAGAACGAGTGGCGGGACATGATGGTGCGCGCCACCGGCCCGGTCTCGGCGCAGATGCAGGCGATCTTCGCCGAGGACTGGACCTACACCAGCGGCGAGGTCCTGGCCGGCGACGCGTTCTATCCGAAGATCGAGCCGGCCGGCGACCTCGACGCGCAGGGGGTCAAGATGTCGCGCGGCGACTCGTCGTCGCTGGCCGAGATGTTCTATTTCGTGGCCATCGAGTCGGCCCGCAAGTCGATCCACATCCAGAACGCCTATTTCGTCCCCGACCGCCAGATCCGCGAGTCCCTGATCGCGGCGGCGAAGCGCGGCGTCGACGTGCGGATCATGGTCCCCGGGCGGCACATCGACATGCCGCTGGTGCGCATGGCCTCACAACTCCACTACGGCGAGCTGCTCCAGGGGGGCGTCCGGATCTTCGAGTACAACCGGACGATGATGCACAACAAGGACGCGGTCATCGACGGCATTTTCAGCACGGTGGGATCGATCAACTTCGATCCCCGCTCGCTGCTCGAGAACGCCGAGGACAGCCTGTCGTTCTACGACCGCGGCTTCGCGGCGCGGATGGAAGAGTCCTTCGCGGCGGACGAGAAGGACTGCCGCGAGATCACGTATCAGACCTGGAAGAAGCGCGGCCTTCACCGCCGCGTCGCAGAGCTGTTCTCGGGTTTCCTGCAGCCGCTCTATTGAGAGCCAGATCGAGCCAACCCTTTCCTGGAGATCGAACCGTGAAGAGCCCCAAGAGCTCGTCAGTAGCAGTCCTTCTGTTCCTGGCGCTGGCAGCCGGCCTGCTCCGCGCCGGCGCCGCGCAGGCGCAAAAACCGGCCGCTCCGCCCACGCCCCCGGCGGCGGGGGCGGCCGACAAACCGGCCGGCGACGCCCTCGCGCAGGAGGCGGAGGACAAGCCGAAAGAGCCGGAGGACGAGAAGGACAAGAAGAAGTACCGGCCGCTCACCGGCCACTTCGGAGCGGGCTACACTTTCACCAGCGGCAACAGCGACACCCGGAGCTTCAACCTCGGACTGCAATTGAAGTACGACCCGCGGACGAAGAACGTGATCAAGGCGGATGCCTTCTACATCCTGAACTCCGAGAATGGCACCAGCACGGTCGACCGCACCTCCGGCCATCTTCGGGATGAGTACTATTTTCGCCCGCGCTGGTTCGCGTTCGGCGACCTCCAATATCTGAAGGATCAGTTCAAGGAGATCGACTACCTGGTCGCACCCACCGCCGGAGTCGGTACCGCCCTGGTCAAGACGAAGGCGCACGAGCTCCTGGTCGACCTCGGCGCCGGCGCCCTGTTCGAGAAGGACGAGCCGGGGGATCGCACCAACAGTGCCGTCGTGCGGGCCGGCGACAACTATTCCTGGAAGGTCTCGGAGTCGGCGAGCTTCACGGAGAACGCCTTCGCGCTCTGGAAGACGAAGGACTTCGCCGACGCCTACTACCATCTGGATATCGGTCTCGGCGCCTCGATCAACGATCACTTCGAGCTGAAGGTGGCATTGATCGACGAGTACAAGCGCAAGCCGCCCGATCCCACCGTCAAGCGGAACGACGTGGCCGGCATCGTCTCCATCGGCTACAAGCTCTGAGAGGTTGAGGTCTGGATGCAGGAGGCACGAGCCCTCGCGCCCCCTGCACCGAAACGGCGAGCCTTACTGCCAGTGGCCGCGCTCGTAGCGCCAGTGTCCACCCCGGCGCTGGTTGTAGCGGGGCGCCACCCAGACCGCGTGCTCGTGCGGCGGCC
>DASWQX010000817.1:0-8310 GCA_036403495.1 Thermoanaerobaculia bacterium | reverse complement strand
CCGTCTCGGGCAAATATAGATAATCACGGCCCCCGTTCCCCTCCTTCACCGCGCGGATCGCCATCCACGCCTCTCCATCGTCCGAGATTTCAACCGTGTAGGAGGACGGCCGGTCCCAATCGATCACCAGGCAGCCGTACTCGCGGCGCTCCAGGAAATCGTAGGTGATCGCATCTGCGTTGGAGGTGACGGCCGGCGTGCGATCGTACGGGTGGTCCGGCGGCAGCTCGGCGAATTTCAGATCGTCGATCCAGACCGTCCCCTTGCCGCCGGTGCCGGCGGTGACGGCGAATTCGAGCGCCGCCACCTTCTTCATCTCGCCGCCGCCGGCCGGTCCCCAGGCGAACTCGATCTGGCGCTTCTTGGTACGCACTTCCCGCCAGTCGCGCGGAATCTGGAAGCTCTTCCGATTGATCCACCAGACGTTCTGGCCGCTGGGATCGATCAGCTTGAGCTCGAGGTTGTTCACGGGAGCCTCGCCGCGGATGCGGAACGAGATCTCCCAGTTCGCCGGCAGGTCGAGACTCAGCGGCCGATGGACGACGGCGTAGCCCGCGCCGCCATGGAAGTCGAAGTCGAGCCTGAGAGCTCCCTGGTCCTGGGACAGTGCGAGACCGACGCCGTCCGACGGGGCCGCCGTCCAGTTGGCGATCGAGGAGAAGTCATCGAGCGTCCGCGTCTGCGCCAGAAGCGGCGCGCCGAGGAGAAAGAGGGCGAGGAGCGCCAGGCCGGGCTTCACTCCTTGAGGCTCCCCATGACGATCCCTTCCACATAGGAGCGCTGGAGAGCCAGGAAGACCAGGAGGCCGGGCAGCACGGTGATCACCGCTCCGGCCATCATCAGCTCGGTGTCCTGCACATGCTCGCCGGCGAGGTTGGCGAGCGCCACCGGCAGGGTGTACTTGGTCTCGTCGGTGAGCACGGTCAGCGGCCAGAGGAAATCGTTCCAGGAGCTCAGGAACGTGAACACTCCCAGGGTGACGAGGATCGGCCGCATCAAAGGGAGCACCACGGTCCAGTAGATGCGGAGCTCGGAGGCGCCGTCGAGGCGCGCCGCGTCGAGCAGCTCGTCCGGAATCCCCTGCGCGAACTGGCGGATCAGGAAGATGCCGAAGACGGTGGCGATGGCGGCCACGATGACGCCGCCGAAGGAGTTGATCAGGCCGAGCGCCCGGATCTCCAGGAAGAGGGGGAGCACGGTGACCTGCGGCGGCACCACCAGGGTCGCCAGCAGGAGCGCGAAGAGCCGGCCGCGGCCGCGGAAGCGAAGCTTGGCGAAGGCGTAGCCCGCCATCGAGTTGCAGAGCAGCGAGACGGCGGTGATGGCGAGCGCCAGGAAAAGGCTGTTGAAGAAGGTCCGCCCGAGGTTGAGGCGGGACACCAGCACCGCGTAATGCTCCAGCGTGGGGTGCGAGGGCACCAGGCGCAGCGGCAGGGACATCGCTTCGCCGGTGGGCATCAGCGACGCCGAGAACATCCAGAGGAGCGGCATTGCCGTGATCGCCGCCAGGAGCAGCAGCGCGCCATTGACGGCGACCGTCGCCAGCGGCCGGCGGATCACGCGCCCTTCCTTCCGCGCAGCAGGACCTGCAGGCCGGTGGTGGCGATGATCATCGCGAACAGCACGAAGGCGATCGCCGCGGCGGCGCCGAGGTTCCACCAGCGGAACCCCTGCTCGTACATCAGCAGGGTGATCGAGGTGGTCGCGTAGAGCGGACCGCCGCGGGTCATCACGTAGGGCTCGGCGAAGATCTGGAACAGGCCCACGGTGGTGAGCACTCCCACGAAGAGGGTGGTCGGCTTCAGCAGCGGCAGGGTGATGTCGCGGAGTTGCCGCCAGGCGCCGGCGCCGTCGAGCTGCGCCGCCTCGTAGAGCGACTCGGGGATCGCTTGCAACCCGACGACGTAGATCACCAGGCCATAGCCGAAGCTGCGCCAGACGGCGAGCAGGGTGATCGCCACCGTCGCCCAGGCGGGATTGCCAAGCCAGTCGACCGCCGGCAGGTGGAACAGGCCGAGAAGCAGGTTGATCAGGCCGTAGCGCGGATGGTAGAGGTAGCGGAAGACCACCGCCACGGCGACCAGCGTAGTGACCACCGGCGCAAAGAAGATAGTGCGGAAGAGTCCCCGCAGCCGCGCCACCTTCGAATTCACCAGCAGCGCGCCGCCGAGCGACGCGCCGAGGGTGAGCGGCACGCCGAGGACGACGAAGACGAGGGTGTTGCGGATCACCTTCCAGAGCAGCGGATCGCGCAACAGCCGCAGGTAGTTGCCGGCGCCCACGAAGCGCAGGTTCCGCAGGTCCGCCAGGGCGTAGATGTCGAAGTCGGTGAGCGACAGCAGCAGCGCCGCGATCAGCGGCAGGGCGAAGAAGAGGGCGATGGCGCCCAGGGCGGGCGAGAGCAGCAGCCAGGCCGCCCGCCGCTCGGCCCCGGAGCCGCGCCGCTCCTCCAGGTCCGCGGTCACCGCCGCGCCTCCGCGTTCCTGCCCTTCTTTTCGGCCGCGGCGCGGTCGAGCATCCAGCGCCGCTTCTCGAGCATGCGGTCGACGTCCGCGTCCAGGGAGGCGAGCGCCGCGTCGAGGTCCCGGCCGCCGCGCATCACCTGCTCGGCGCACTCGGCCATGCGGGTGGCGATCCGCTCCCATTCCGGCACCTTGGGCGTCGGCGCCGCGTGCTCCAGTTGCACCAGGAAGGGCGCGGCCTTGGGATCGCCGGCGAGCCCGGCCAGGGACCACGCCGAACGCCGCGAAGGGAGGTCTCCCGAGAGCTTGTAGAAGCGCACCTGCTGCGCCGGCTCGGAGAGGTATTGCAACCATTTCCAGGCCGCTTCCGGGGATCGCGCGTGCTGGAAGAGGACGAGGCTGGAGCCCCCCGCCAGCGAGGCTCCCGGATAGGGCATTCCGGCCTCCGGCGGCGGCAGCGGCGCCGTGGCCCAGCGGTCCTGCTGGTCCGCCGGGATGCGGTTCCGGAACTCGCCGAGATTCCAGGGGCCGGTGATCACCATCGCGAAATAACCTTCCGCGAACTGCTGGTAGAGGTTGGCCACGCTCTGCAGGTCGAGCGCCGGCGCTAGGCCGGACGCGTAGAGATCGAGATAGAACGCCATGGCCTTGCGGAAGCGCGGATCGCGAAAATCGCCGCGGCGGCCGCCGTCCGCCAGGAGCGGCGCGCCGTTCTGCAGGCCGAAGATGGT
Organism: Thermoanaerobaculia bacterium; assembly: GCA_036403495.1. Lineage (GTDB taxonomy): Bacteria > Acidobacteriota > Thermoanaerobaculia > Multivoradales > UBA5704 > DATARR01. The sequence goes on along the minus strand of DASWQX010000817.1, from coordinate 5,117 downwards.
CGGCTGCGTCCATTCGTCGACGGGGAGCAGGATGGCGAAATGGCCGGGGCCGCCGAGCCGCTTGATCCGCACCATCGCCTCGCGCCACTCGCTCCAGCTCCGGGGGGGCCAGGGACCGCCCGCCGCCTTGACCAGATCGCTGCGGTAGAAGAGCAGGCGCGTGTCCACGTACCACGGGATACCCCAGGTCCTGCCGTCGAGCACGTTGGCGTCCCAGACGCCGGGAAAGGAATCACGGAGGATCGCCGGCGCGGTCCGCGCGATCCGCTCGTCGAGCGCGGCCAAGGCGTGCAGGGAGACGAACTCGGGAACCCAGGTGTTGCCCAACTGGGCGGCGTCGGGGGTGGAATCGCCGACGAAGGCGGTCAGCAGCTTCTCGTGGGCGGCGGTCCAGGGGACCTGCTGCACCTCGACCCTGATGTCGGGATGGAGGGCCTCGAACTCCGGCACCATCTCGCGCACCACCTCCCCCTCGCGGCCGAACCCCCAGAAGCGGACGGTGGTGCGCGCGCCCGCCTCGCCCCGTCCGCAGGCGGCGACTGCAAATAGCGCGAGCAGCGCCAGGGCGGCGACCGCGGCGGGCGCAAGCCGCTTCAATGGACCGTCTCCTCCAGCCAGCCGCCCGTGAAGCCGGCCCGCTTCAGGCCGCGAATGATGTGGGGATTCTTCCGCATCGCCTTCCAGACCAGGCCGCTGCGGTAGTTCTCGATCATCGCCACGATCGGCCCCTGATCGATGCCGAGATAGTCGACGTCGAACCACCCCAGCGCCGGATCGACCCTGCCGGCGGTCACCTTCTCGCTCGTCCGCAGCGTCGGATTGAAGGCGTCGAGGAAACCATACCGCGCGTAGAGATGGTCGCCGTAGCGCTCCTTCATCACGCGCAGGGCGGCGAGCGACAGCTCGGGGGTGAAGACGATCGACGAGATGGCGGCGGACGGCGTGATCGTGCCGTCGTCGCGGATCTCGCCGTTGGTGGCGCCGCGCGCGGCGTAGCCGTAGAACGTCCTCATCGTGCCGTCGATCGAAAGCGTCGCGTCCATCGGACCGTCGCAGGCCGAGAGCCCCCAGATACTGTCGCCGTAGTCCCGGTAGTGGCTGGGATTGGCGACGGCGTAGGCGCGCTGAGAGAGGGTGGCGCGGCGGGAGTTCTCGAAATAATCGATGCCGTGGGCGCGCGTCACCTCGTCGCGGATGCCGCGGAAATCGATCCAGACATGCGAGTACTGGTGGCCGAACAGGGGCGCGAACAGGATGTGGTCCTGGCCGTAGAAGGTGCCCCAGCGGTCGGTCTTCGTGTACTCGCTCCAGGCGCCGGCGTCGACCGGGTGGGTCGGCGAGCCGAGGGCCAGGAGGATGACGATCATCGCCTCGTTGTAGCCGCGCCAGTCGTAGGTGTGGAGCCCCTCCTCGGGGGTCCAGCCCATGCTGATCGCCGTCCCCCGCGCCTGCTCGGAAGGCCAGTCCACGCGCTCGTAGAGCTCCTCGGCGGCGGCGCGGATCGCCGTTTCGGTGGCGTCGCCGCGGTCGAAGTAGGACTGCGAGAAGAGGACCCCCGCCATCAGCAGCGAGGTGTCGACGGTCGACAGCTCGACGGTCTGGAAGCGCTCCCCCGTCCGCATGTCGAGGAAGTGATAGAAGAAACCTTTATATCCCGAAACGCCGCGCGGCTCCGGGCCCTGGCGCATCGCCAGCAGCGAGCGCAGGGTGGCGAGAGTGCGCGCGGCGGCCTCGGCCCGCGTCACGTAGCCGCGCTCGGCGCCGATGCCATAGGCGGTGAGGCCGAAGCCGACCGCCGCGATGCTGGAGAACGACGGCGTCGGCGCGCGGTCGGGGACCAGGAAGGTGTGAGGATCGGCGAGGTCCCAGAAGTAGTGGAAGCCGCGCAGCTCGACGTCGTCGAGGAGCGCGGCATCGCCGACCGAACTTACGGGAGCCGGCGCGAGGGGCCGGGGGGCCGGGGGAGCCCCCGCGCAGGCGAGGGAGAGGAGAACCGCGGAGACGGCGAGGAAGCGCGCGACAGCCCTTCTCGTCATGAAGCTTCCTCGCCTATCCGATCACGATCAGAAGTTGATCTTCAGCCCGACCTGCTCGCGCCGGCCGAGGTTGGTGGTGCAGCTCGGATTGCCGAAGTTGGTGTTGCCTCCGGGTCCGATGAAGTTGTCGAGACAGCCGTAGCTCGCCCAGTTGAAGGCGTTGAAGACCTCGCCGATGACGCCCACCGAGAAGCTGCTGCCGACGCGGAAATCCTTCTCCAGGCGGAAGTCGATCGTGCGGTCGGCGAAGCCCCAGGTCTTGGTGGGATAGATCGTGCGATCGAACGGACGCGTCTGCTCGCGGGCCGGCAGGTCGAAGCCCTGCGAGAAGTCGAGGACGTTGAACGCCGCGCCGGAGCCGAACGAGAGGGTGGTGGCGAAACGCAGGTCCCAGGGCAGACCGAAGGTGCCGACGGCGACGATGCGGTCCTTCTCCGAGCCCGGAACGTCGTGGCGGCCATAGGCGGCGGCGCTCGGGTAGTCGAGGCTGAACAGGTCGTTGCCGGTCTGCTGGGCCTTGGCGTGGGTGTAGGCGAGGTGCGCGCCCCAGGTGCCGGAGAACGGCCGGTCGAGGGTCAGGAAGACGCCGTCGTACCAGTAGCGCTTGCCGTTGGGGTCGGAAATGATCACGTTGCCGAAGCCGGGCACCAGCGCCTGGCAGCAGATGCCGCTCGCCGACAGCCAGGTGAAGCCGTTATAGCCGCGGACGTTGTTGTAGCTGAGCGATCCCACCCACTTGCCCAGGGACTGCCGGATGCCCAGGTTCCACTGGTTCGAGTAGGGGGGCTTGGTGTTGTTGTTGAGCAGATAGAGCTCGGGGCTGGTCTGCCCCGACGCGATCAGCGCGTGCAACCCGGCGGGGGTCAGGTAGCTGGGATCCCAGCGGATCGTCCCCGGCCGGCCGTCCGGCGAGAACTCGATCCGGTAGACCGGGAATTGCAGGCGGTAGCGCTCGTCGAGCGTAGCGTTGAGGAACAGGCGGTCGTAGTAGCGGCCGCCGCCGCCGAAGACGATGGTCTTGCCGGCGCCGGTCACGTCGTACGAGAAGCCAAGGCGCGGCTGGAACTCGTTCTTGTACTGCGCGCGGTTGTTGCCGTTGGAGAAATAGCTCGAATCGATCTTGCCCGTCAGGCCCGCCACGATGTTCGCCGGGGTGACGTAGCTGTCGTCGAGCTGGTGCGACTCGTAGTCCCAGCGCAGGCCGAGGTTGACGGTCAGCCGCGAGCTCACGATCCAGGTGTCCTGAGCGTAGAGGCCGTACTCCTGGTTGTTGACCGACAGGTTCGGATTGCCGAAGCCGAATTCCGCTTGGTAGGGCTGGGCGAAGGTGAAGCCGTTCGCGGGATCGTTGCGGAAATCGAACTGCGGATTGCCGCTGAGGCTCTTGTCGACGTTGTAGCGCATGAGATCGAGGTTGCCGCCGATCTGCAGGCTGTGATCGCCGCCCGCCTGGAACGTCGGGAGGCTGTAGTCGTCGCGCAGCTCGACCCGCTTCTGATCGAACTTCTGGGTCGTGCTGTTGCCGCCGGCGCGGATGACCCCTTCATAGTTGAGCCCGACCAGGTCGGGATTGAGCGGCGTCGGGTTCCACGCGTAATCCTGCCAGCTCAAGCTGGCCTGGTTGAGGGCCTTGTCGCTGTTCCAGGCGTGGCGCACGGTCGCGCCATAGACCCAGTTCTTGAGGTCGGTGCCCGACTGGAACGAGGTCATGCCGCCGAAGTCGCGCGTCTCGTGCTCGCGGCGGTAGTTGCCGCTGACGTCGACGACCTGGTTGTCCGCCGGCTGCCAGCTCAGCTTGCCGAACGCCAGGTTCGACTTGAACGGGCTGGGGAAGACGCCGTTGTACTGGCCGAACTGGCTGGAGAAGTTGGGGTTGACGCTGACCGGGGTCGTGGCCTTCTCGTTGTCTCCCTCATAGGAGACGAAGAAGTGGAGCTTGTCCTTCACGATCGGTCCGCCGAGCGAGAAGCCCGGCTGGTTGCGCTCGTAGCTCTTGTTGGTGGTCAGCGTCGAGTACTGGAAGCCCTTCGGCAACTGCGACACCCACGCCTTCGGCTGGTAGAAGTCGAAGACCTGGCCCTGATACTCGTTGCCGCCCGACTTGGTGATGGCGGTGATGATGGCGCTCGAAGCCTTGTCGTACTGCGCGCTGTAGTTCTGCGTGATGACGCGGAACTCCTGCACGGCGTTCTGCGGGAAGGGGTTGCCGCGGCTGGAGTCCTGGCCGACCAGGCCACCCTGCAATACGTCGTTCTTGAAGCTGACGCCGTCGATGAAGACGTTGGTCTGCTCCGCCGGCTGGGCGTCGCCGGAGATCGTCTTGCGCTGCGGGTCGGACGACAGCCGGATGCCGGGCGCGAGCGCGGCGAACTTGAGGAAGTTGCGGTCGTCCTGCGGCAGGTTCTCGATCTGCTGCGGAGTGACGTTGGTCGACGCTTCCGAGGTCCGCATGTCGACCACCTGCTCGCCGATGACGGTGATCGATTCGTTGACCACCGAGGTCGGCGTCAGCTCGAAGGTGACGTTGACGTTCTGGCCGAGGAGCACGGTCACCGTCTCCGAGCGCGTCTCGAACCCCTGCGCCGCCACCGAGATCTTGTACTCGCCCGGGTTGAGGCCGCCGAGCTGGAACGCCCCGTCGGCTCCCGCGGTGGCGGTCTTGACGAATCCGGACGCGGTCGAGACCGCCGTGACGGTGGCGCCGCTGAGCACCGCGCCGCTGCCGTCCGTCACCTTGCCGCGGACGTTCGCCGTGGTCGACTGGGCCACGGCGGCAACCGCCAGGGCGCCGATGATCAATGCCAGCAGAAACGATTGCAAAGTTCGTTTCATGACTCCTGCCTCCTCCTTCAAGAAAGTTGTTCGATCCCCTCGATACTTCGGTTCAAAACCGCCGCGCCGCCGCAGGAATCGCGCACCACCAGCGTGGTGGCCACCGTCTCCTGGCGCCGCTCGTGCTCGTTCTTGCTCTCCACCGCGTGCAGCAGGCGCTCCATGGCGCGGGTCCCCAACTCGGCGATGGGCACGTGGACCGAGGAGAGCGATGGAGTGATATAGCGCGCGATCGGAATGTCGTCGAAG
>DASWQX010000816.1:0-3487 GCA_036403495.1 Thermoanaerobaculia bacterium | reverse complement strand
CGGGCGACCTCGGCGCGGGCGAGGCGCTTGCCGGGGTAGGAGAGCGGCTGCCGGATCTCGATGCCGGCCATCGACATGTCCTCGGTGCCGATCGTGTAGTGGGGAAAGTCGGCGATCTGCAGCAGCGGCCCCACCGTAGGGTCCGCGAGAGCGGCGGCCGGGCGCTCCATCTCGCGCGCCGCGGTCTGCCGCGAGCGGGCGGCGGCAAGGTCGGGAGACTTCGCCAGCGCCTCGGCGACCAGCGCGTCCACGGGGTCCGTCTGGGCCGCTGCGGGCAGCACCGCCAGCACGGCGAGCGGCAAGATCGAAAGAAAGCGGAACATCGGGCTCCTCCAGGCAAAAGGGGTCGTGAATGGCCGGGCCCGAAGGCACGGCGGGACACACCTCTCCTGGGGAGCGCTAGATCAGGAAGACCGAATGGAGCGTGTAGAGGCCGACCCCCTCATGGAGGAGCGGGGGACCGGGTGGAGGCGGCGCCAGGGGCCGCGCGGTCAGGGGCTCCGCGGGGAGCGCCAGCACCGCGGTCACCGTGGCGGCCGGCGCGGAGGGCGCGGGCCTGACCGCCCGCGCAGCCTCTGCGGGCATCGCCGACTTGAGGGCCTCGCAGCAGGAAGGCGCCTTGATCGTGGGCGTTCCGCCGGCCGGGTGGCAGCAGGGCATCGAGCTACGCGAAGCGCAGAGCGGTCCGCAGGCGCCGAACGACGCCCCCGGCAGTCCGGCCAGGAGGGCCAGGATCAGGACGCAGGCGATGCGGGTGCGGCGGTCGAGCTTCACGGACACAGTGTACGGCGGCTTTCCGAATTTCGCGCTCTACCCCAGCCACTCCCTATAGAGCTCCGGCCGCCGGTCGCGCCAGAAGAGCCGCCGCGCCGTCGAGGTCGCGCAGGCCCGGAGATCGACGTCGGCGATCACCAGGTCCTCCTCCAGGCTCTTGCCGCGGGCGATCACGCGCCCCTCGGGATCGACCGCGAAGGACTCGCCCGCGAAGTGCAGGCCGGCCTCGGGACCCACCCGGTTCGCCAGCGCCACGAAATAGCCGTTCTGGAAGGCGGCGGTGCGCACCTCGGCCTCGTAGAGTCCCTCGGGCCATTCGCCCACCGTGCCCGCCTGCGGGATCACCACCAGCTCGGCGCCGGCCACTCCCAGGGCACGCATCACCTCCGGATAATGGCGGTCGTAGCAGATGGCCACGCCGATCCGGCCCACCTTCGTCTCATAGACCGGCACCCCGCGGTCGCCCGGATGGTAATAGTCCTGCTCGTGGAACCCCGGATAGTCGGTGATGTGGATCATCCGCGTCACCCCGAGCAGGCGGCCGTCGGCGTCGATCACCGGCGAGCTGTCGAAGCGGCGCCCCTGGCCGTCCACCTCGTAGAGGTTGAAGACCGTGACCAGCCCCAGCTCGCGGGCCCGCTCGGCGATCCGCTCCATGGTCGGTCCGGGGATCGGCTCGGCGAGGGCGAGCGCTGCCTCGCTGCCTGGATATTGAGGAAAAAATGGATCGAGGATCACTTCAGGGAACGCGATCAGCTCGGCGCCAGCTTCATGGGCCGCGGTCATCGCCGCCAGCGCCCGTTCGAGATTGGCGGCGCGGTCGGAGGAGGCCGCGAGCTGCGCGAGAGCGATCCGCACGGCGATCGCGAAGGGCCTACTTGCAGGCCCCGACTCGTTTGGCCTTGGTGTGCGCGGTGTGTGTCTTGCCCCCGGCCGTGGTGGTCGCGTCACCCTCGAAGCTATCGCCGTGGTATGTCGCACTGCTCGTTCGCACCACGCCGGCGCCACAGGCTATCGTGCAGGATACGGTGTTTCCTTTCACGTCGTAGGCTTTGACCGTACAGGCTCCGTTGGCGGCCTTCTCTATATAGTCTCGACCCGCTTTCGCGTCACCGTTGACGCTCTTCGCCTCTTCCGGAGTGACACAGCGAGTGGAGGTCTGCGTCTTCCCCTCCGTCGTCATCGTGAAGTCGTACTGGCCGGCCATGATTCGATCGGCCGCTCGCAGGGGCGGTGCGGCGAACGCCATCAGCGCAGCGAGGGAGGTGAGGAGAATGGCACGGCTGATGGTGGGAGCAGGGATCATGTCCGCCATCATACGCCTACCTCTTCGACCGCCGCTTGAACGACCAGGTGAAGGCGAAACGGGCGACCACCGTGCCTTCGGCCGAGCGGCCGACCGACTCCATCCGCGCCGTGGCCGGCTCGCCCGTCCGGACCGTCTCGGCGACGGCGGCGAAGGCTTTCGGGCCGTCCTCGCAGGTGAAGGTGGTCAGGCCTTGCGCCTTCTTCTCGAAACTCGCCTCCAGGTTGACGATGAGGAGGGCGACGGGCACCCCGGCGAGCTCGGTCGCCATCATCGCCAGCGCGCCGGTGGACATCTCGGCGGCCATGCTGAGCGCCGCGAAGTAGGTGGAGCGGAAGGGGTTCGTCGTGCGCCAGCCGTAGGGGACGGTGACGGCGCAGCGCCCGGTGTCCAGCTCCCGCACCCGCAGCCCGGCGACCAGGGCCAGCGGCAGCTTCGCGAGCATGAAGCCGCGGAACAGGAACGGGTTCTTCAGCTTCGCCGCGAGCTGCGCGGCGCGGGAAGCGGGTGCGGATAGGGCGACCGGTTCGGCCATGGCAAGTCCTCGCCCGGGACTATATCGCCATCCCCCTCAGGTCTCGAACGTCGCCACCACCGGCGCGTGGTCGCTGGTGCCGACGTCCGCCAGGACCCTGGAGGTGACCGGCTTCAGCGACTCGCTCGCCAGGATGTAATCGATCCGCCAGCCGATGTTGCGCTGGCGCATGTTCCGCCAGGGGGCCCACCAGGTGAACAGGCCTTCGTTGTCCGGATCGAGGGCGCGGCCGACGTCCACCAGGCCGTGCGCGAGCAGGCCCGCGAAGACATCCCGCTCCTCGGGGCGCTGGCCGATGACGAACGGCTTGCGCTCCTTGGGATGGAGGTCCAGGTCGCTGCGGGTGACGTTCATGTCGCCGCAGAGGATCAGCCGCCTCCCGGAAGCCGCCATCTCGCCGGCCCAGCGCTGGAGGGCGCGGAGGAAGTCCATCTTGGCCGCGAAGTCCTTGCCGCCGTTGGGGACGTAGATCGAGGCGAGGACGAAGTTCTCGACCGTGGCGGTGACGATGCGCGTCTCGAGGTCGAAGGCGGGGTGCTCGAAGCGGGGCTCCTCCGGGAAGACCTCCCGCCGCAGGTGCAGGCTCACCCCCGAGTAGCCCCCCGCGCCGTGCCAGTAGCACCTGTAGCCGTCCAGTGCGCAGAGCTCCTCGGCGAGCTGGGTGGGGGAGGCCTTGATCTCCTGCAGGCAGACCACGTCCGGCCGGTCGCGCTCCAGCCATTCGAGGAACTGCGCCTGGCGGGCGCGGATGCCGTTGACGTTCCAGGTGGCGACGGTGAGGGCCATGGCGGGCAAATGATAGCGGAAAGTGGGAACACCGACGAGCATGGACCTTCCTGGACGAAAACACCGGACAGGCTCCGGATTTCGGA
>DASWQX010000815.1:0-6628 GCA_036403495.1 Thermoanaerobaculia bacterium | reverse complement strand
AAAGGTGCGCCCCGGGCCCCAAGCGGGACAGGAGGCGCGAAAAAGTTTGTCCGGAGACTGGATTTTGCTTGTGGCCCTGAGTATAATCGAGATTGTTCAACATCGCTGTGAGCATGCAGAGGGTTGGGATCTTCAGGGGAGCTTGCATTCCCGTCCGGCGGGTGCACCGTCGGAGGGTGTAAGGAAGTATATATTGTATGAAACGTGGAGGTAAGAAAATGAAAGGTGAGGCGCCGAACATGTCATCTAAAGAAATGGCCCAGATCCGGCAGAACCTTGAGGGGACTCCGGACATCGAGGAGGCCGCGGAGCTGATGAATCTGGCCGGGAATTCGACCCGGCTCAAGCTCCTCTACCTGCTCGAGAACATGAAGGAGCTCTGCGTGTGCGATCTCGCGGAGATGCTCGGGGTGTCGGTCTCGGCCGTCTCCCAGCACCTGGCGAAGCTGAAGGCCTACGGGCTGGTGGCTCCGCGGCGGGACGCCCAGACGATCTACTACCGTCTGACGGACCACGAGTTCAACGCGAAGCTCCGCGACAACTTCTTCAAGCAGTTCCAGGTCTGAGTCGCAACGGCGGTCCTCAGCCGCCGCGGATCTGGTTACGATCTGTCCCTAAGACGGCCGGGCTCCACGCCCGGCCGTTCGCTTTGGCGGGGACTCTCTCACCGCCGGGCGAACGCGCCGGGCGAACGCGACGACCAGCCGCGCGCAGGCGTCGACCGTCCGCGCGGCCTCCTCCCGGGTGCAGCGGTCGAAGCTCAGCGCCGACAGGGTTATGGCAGTGGCCGGCGGGAGGACCTCCCGGCAGCCCAGCAGCGCCGCCAGCGGCGCGCCGTCCGCTACCGGGAAGCCCACCGCCGGGGCATCCCCGGGATCGATCCCGTCGACATCCACGTGCAGGTAGAAGGACCGGCCGGCCACGGTCCGCCGCAGGCATTCGCTCGTTTCCTTCTCGCCCAGCCGCCCGGCCGGGATGCAAGCGAGACCCAGCCGTTCGACGTTTCCGGCCTCCAGGGGATCGAAGGCGCGGCCGGCGAGATGGACCGCGGCGTCCGGGGCCAGGGGAGCGGCGCCCACCCCTTCCCGCAGCTCCGGCAGACAGGCGCCACGGAGCGCCGCCAGCGCCATGCCGTCCCAGTAGCCGCTCGGCGAGGTCTCCGGCGTGTTGCAGTCGCCGTGGGCATCGATCCAGACCACCGCGACGTCGTGCTCCCGCCGCTGGAGGCTCGCCACCACCCCCAGGCTCGCCAGACAGCCGCCGGAGAGGACCAGGGGGAAGCTACCCTTCGCCAGGGCCCGCTCGACGCCGGCGGCGATCCCGCGGGCGAGGGCAAGCACCGTATCGAGCTTCGAGGCCTCCTCGGGAGCGGCGATCTCCGCCGTGCCGACCATCCATCCCGAATCCCGTAGCCGATCGGCGAAACCGTGCTCCAGCAGGCCCCGCGCGCCTCGGGCCGTCGGGGTGTCCCAGCGCTCGACGTCATAGGGGACGACCAGGATCTCCAGAGTTTCGCCGTTCATCGCGCGCGCCATCCTACCCCGCTCGGTTTAGAATCCCCCGCGAGGACGACCTCGCGATGATGACTTCGAAGGGAGGAAGGGAATGAGCCAGCACCCGCGTCCGAAGTTCACCAGCCTCGGCCACGCCACCGTCCGCTGCGACCTGCCGGGCGGCGAGGTGGTCCTGATCGATCCCTGGGTCCAGAACAATCCGGCCTGCCCGGAGGAGCTGAAGCACTTCGACCGCCTCGACGCGGTGCTCATCACCCACGCGCACGGCGATCACATGGGGGACGCCGTCGAGATCGCCAAGCAGTACAAGCCGAAGGTGGTGGTGGCGAACTACGAGATCTGCGGCTGGCTGGAGAAGAAGGGGGTCGAGAACTGCGCCGGCATGAACCTGGGGGGGTGCCAGGACGTGCTCGGAATGAGCGTCACCATGGTGCGCGCCGACCACTCCTGCGGCCTCTCCGACGGCGACCAGACCCTCTACGGCGGCGTGGCGGCTGGCTACGTCGTGCGGCTCCCCGGCGGCTTCACCTTCTACCACGCGGGGGACACGGCGCTGTTCTCGGACATGCAGCTCTTCGGCGAGATGTACCGCCCCGAGCTGGCCTTCCTGCCGATCGGCGACTACTTCACCATGGACCCGCAGCAGGCCGCCCGCGCCTGTCGCTTCCTGGGGGTGCGCAAGGTGATCCCGATCCACTGGGGGACCTTCCCCGTGCTCACCGGCACGCCGGCGATGCTGGTGAAGGCCCTGGAGGATTTCGGCACGTCCTGCGAGGTGATCGCCCTCAAGCCGGGCGAGAGCTACTAGTTTCCACGAGGCCGCCTCAGAAACGAACCGCCGCGCCCGCGCCGGTGTACCAGTGCGGGTGCGGCTGGTCGAGGCCGGCGCCCACCCGGACGTCCAGCACCAGATCCTTCGACACCTGGTAGGCAAGGCCGGCGTCGGCGTAGCGGGTGCGGCCGGTGTCGGCGCTCTCCTTCGAGAAGATGTAGCCTTCGAGATAGCCGCTCCATTGGTCGTTGAGCTGGAAGCCGGCCGAGAGGGTCGCGAAAAACTGGCCGAAGCGGCGGCTGCCGTCCGCGGCGTAGGTGTAGCCGACGTTGTCCTCGATCGTCCAGTTGGCGGGCAGGTCCCAGTGGACGGCGAAGGCGGCCCGGGGCTGCCAGACGTCGGCGGTCAGCGCGCGCGCCCCCACCGGGATCGTGGTCTGGACGAGCAGGCCCATCGCCGGCACTCCGGCCGGACGGTTCTTCGCATCCGCGTCGTTGAGCCGGATCTTGACCTCCGCGAAAGGGTCCTCGAACCCGGTCGTCCGCGGTTCGCCAGGCACCCCCGAATCGATCCAGTCGTAGGAGTTGAGCCCCAGCCGCGCCTCCCAGCGATCGTCGAAGGCGAAGCGCAGCAGGATCTCCCCCAGGGAGCTCGCCTTCTCGTTGCCGGTCCGCGCGTAGGTGTACCCGGTCTCCACCTGGAGGTGCCCCGGCGCCACCAGCAGGGGGCCGTTGGTGAAGCTGGGGCGGTCGGGCTGGATCGGATCCTTCAGACCGGAGAAGTCCTGGGCGGCGAGCGGCGTGGCGAGCAGGACGGCGAGGGCGAGCAGAGCGCAAGCGGCGGCGAGAGGGCCAGGCCTCAGCCGCGGGAACCGCGGGTTCGGTTCGTTCATGATGGCGACTACTTTACCATTCAATCTCACCCTCATCTCCCCACCCAGCGCGCGCGGAGCAGGAAGCCGATCCGGGCGCTCAGGGGGAGCCTGGGGGGCGCCTTCAGCAGGTCGGCCTCAGGGTCCTCGATGCCGGTCATCAGGCGGAGGGCGGCGAGGAGGGCGAAGACGGCGGCCGGGCCGTAGCCGTGCGGCAGGGTGACCAGACCGCGCGGGGCGCGCAGCAGGCGCGAGCGGATGCGCGGGCACTCGCGCCGCACGGCGGCCAGGAGCCGCTCGGGATCGAACCGGCACCCCGCCTCCTCCGCGACCTCGCTGACGGGAAGGGGACAGCGCTTGGCCGCGACCTCCTCGCCCAGCCGCTGGAGCGCCGCCAGCCGGACGAGGGCGCTGGCGAGGCCGTCCACCTCGGCGTTGAGGCTCTTCTCCAGCAGCGCTCCGGCCACCGCCCGTCCCAGGCTCAGGGCCTCGACGTCGGCGTCGATCGGCGTCGCCGGCCGGCGGCGTGTGGCGCGGCGGCGGGCGCAGGCGGCGAGGTCCTCCAGGGCGTCCACCGGCCAGCGCCGGCGCTCGTTCTCGCGCGCCATGCAGAGCATCGTCGGCTGGCCCACCGGCTCGCCGGCCAGCGCCGTCTCCAGCGTCAGCTCCCAGCGATCGATCTGCGCCAGCTTCTCCCCCTCCAACCCGCCCTGCCGGGCGAAGTCAAAGAGGGCATAGGCATGAGCGAGGAGGGCCTGCGCGCGGCGGCGCTCGGTGCCGGCCAGGAGCAGGAGGGCGGGGGCGAAATCGCCGAGCACGCCGCGGGCGATGCCGGCGCAGAGCTCCTCGGCCCGCGCGGCGTCGAAGTCGCCGCGAGGAGGCTCGAGGTCGGTGGCGAGCCGGCTCTGGGGAAGGCGATCGCGGAGGTCGCAACCCCCGCCGTCCCCCTCCGGCCGCCGGTCCAACCGCTCGGTCATCGGTTCAAGGGTCAGGCGAGCAGCCGCAGCAGCTCGCGCTGCGGCTCGGCGCCGGTGATCTCGGGACCCTCGGGGGTCAGGGCGACGTTGATCTCGCTGCGCACCCCGAAGTCGCCGGCGATGTAGATGCCGGGCTCGATCGAGAAGCCGGTCATCGGCAGCAGCGCCCGGGTGTCGTGGGTCTCCAGGTTGTCCATGTTGGCGCCCTGGCCGTGATCGGTGACGCCGATCGAGTGGCCGGTACGGTGGAGGAAGAGGTCGCCGTAACCGGCCTTGCGGATCACCTCGCGGGCGGCGTCGTCCACCTCGAAGCCGCGCACCGTCTGGTGCGGGAAGCGGTCCCGGACCAGCTCCCAGGCGGCGTCGCGGGCGCCGGCGACGGCCGCGAAGACCTCCTGCTGCTTCGCCGTCGGCTCCGCGGCGCAGGCGCCCACCCAGCAGATGTCGGCGTAAACGCTGTCGGCCGCCTTCTCCTTGGCCCAGAGGTCGATCAGCAGGAAATCCCCCCGGCGGATCGGCGCCGAGTGGTCCGGACCCGGCTGGTAGTGGGGATCGGCGCTGTGGGCGTTGACGCCGACGATCGGGTCCGACTCGGCCCACAGGCCCGCGACCTCGAAGGCGTCCAGGATGAAGCGCTGGATGGCGTACTCGTCGGTCTGGTCGCCGCGCCGCAGCGTGTCCGCGACGTGGTGGAACGCCTCCAGGACGATACGGTGGAGGTGAACGTTGGCGCGGCGGTGGCCGGCGAGCTGCTCGGGGGTCCAGGTGGCGACGAACTGCTGCGCCAAGTCGGCCGAGGAGACCACCTCGACGCCCGCGGCGCGCAGCAGGTCGAAGGTGCCGGCATCCAGGCGCGAGACGGTGGGCAGGTCGTTGTTCGGGCTGTACTGCGCCGCCAGCCGGCCGCGCCCCGCCACCAGCGCTTCCACCCCGGCGCGGTGCCCCTGCCAGGTGTTGTAGACGCTCTTGCCGCCGGGCAAGTGGTCGAGCATGTGCGGCTCGATGGCGTGGACGAGCTTGGTGGGCTCCCCCTCGCGCGGCACCAGGTAGTAGCAGCGGCGGCTGACCAGCTTGCCCTCCCCCGTCAACCCCAGCAGGGACATCCCGAGCGGATCGTTCTGTTGGAAGCAGGCGAAGAACCAGCCGTCGAGGCCGGCCGCGGCGAGCGCGGACTGGATTTCAGGTATCTGTCGGGCCAGCATGGCACCTCCCTGTCGAAGGCTTTGGATCGTATCATCCCCCTCTCGGCCAAGGTCCGCCGGCACACTGAGATCTGGCACGCCTTTCCCATAGAATCGCGAGCCGAAGCCATGGACTTAACCCATCTCTGGACCTACAGGAGGCCACTCATGAGGACTTCCATCCGTTGCGCGGCGCTGGCCGCGCTCGTTCTGGCGGCGGCCTTCACCGCCGCGCTGCACGCCGTCGGCGAGGGGCGGATCATCGCTACCGTGACCGACGACGCGGGCGCGCCGCTCGAAGGGGCGACGGTCACCCTCACCCGTGCGGGTGCCGGCTACAAGTTGGAGAAGGTGAGCGACAAGAAGGGGCAGGTGATGCTGCTGGTCCTGGACGCCACCCAGGAGTACCAGCTCGACATCGCCAAGCCGGGCTACGGACCCTACCAGGGGCCGGTCAAACCCAAGCTTCAGGACACGCTCCGGCTGACTTTCGCGCTGCCCAAGGCCGCAGGGGCGAAGCCGGCCGCCGACGCCAAGGAGCTCTCCGGCGCCGACCAGGCGGTGCTCTCTTACAACGAGGGGGTCACCGCCCTGCGCGCCGGCGACACGGCGGGCGCGGTGCCGAAGCTGGAGAAGGCGGCCTCGCTCAACCCTCAGCTCCCGGAGGTCCAGGTGGCGCTCGCCGAGGTCTATCTCGACCAGAAGCGCTACGCCGACGCCCTCGCCGCCTCCGACCGCTTCCTGACCATGAAGCCGGGCGATCCCGAGGGGCTGCGGACGCGCTACGACGCCCTCAAGCTGGCGGGGGACAACGAGAAGGCCCGCGAGGCGCTCGACGCCCTGGCCGCGGCCGATCCGAAGAACCCCGAGGTCGCCGTGCGCTACTTCAACGAGGGGGCCGAGCGGGCCCGCACCGGCAAGCTCGACGAGGCGGCGGTCTTCTTCGAGCACGTGATCCAGATCGCTCCCGCCGACCCCAAGTTCGCCAAGGCCCACTACGTCCTCGGCCTCACCTACGCCAAGGACGACGCTAAGAAGGCCCAGGCCAAGGAGCAGCTCCAGACCTTCCTCCAGATGGCGCCGAAGGATCCCGACGCCGCCACGGCGAAGGACATGCTGGCCTATCTGAAGTAGCTCAGCCCGCGATGATCCGCCGCAGGAGGGCGATGTTGTCGCGGTGGCCGGTGAGGCGGGCGGTGACCTTGCCGCGGATCGGGTAGCCGAGC
This sequence comes from Thermoanaerobaculia bacterium, assembly GCA_036403495.1. Classification (GTDB taxonomy): domain Bacteria; phylum Acidobacteriota; class Thermoanaerobaculia; order Multivoradales; family UBA5704; genus DATARR01. The sequence goes on along the minus strand of DASWQX010000815.1, from coordinate 87 downwards.
AGGTAGAGGTCGCCGATGATGTCCAGGATCTTGTGGCGGACGAACTCGTCGGGGAAGCGGAGGTCGGTGTTGATCACGTCGTCCTCG
>DASWQX010000814.1:0-1755 GCA_036403495.1 Thermoanaerobaculia bacterium | reverse complement strand
AGTTGCGGCAGAAATTCGTCGACATCACCGTGCCTCAGGCCGATTTCCTCGGGCTCAAAGTCCCCGATCCAGAGCTCAAATGGAACGAGCAGAAGGGCGGCTACGATTTCGGCGAGGTCGACTGGGAGGAATTCTACGCGGTCGTCCGCGGCGAAGGTCCGGTCGCGAAGGAACGGATGAAGGCGCGCCGCGACGCCTGGGAGCAGGGCGCCTGGGTCCGCGAAGCCGCCGCCGCATGGGCGGAGAAGCATGCGAGGAGGGCCGCGGCGTGAGGAGGCGCTCCAGTCCTCCCCCGGATTTCCGGGGGAGGGGGACCGCACGAAGTGCGGTGGAGGGGCCCTTTCGGCTCAAGAAGCCCCTCCACCATGCTTCGCATGGTCCCCCTCCCCTGCAAAGGCAGGGGAGGATATTCCCATGACCGACTGGCCGCTCTGGGAGGTGTTCGTCCGTTCGAAGGGCGGCCTCTCCCACCGCCACGTCGGCTCGGTCCACGCGCCGGATGCCGAGATCGCGCTCCGCCACGCCCGCGACACCTATACGCGGCGGATGGAGGGGGTGAGCCTGTGGGTCGTCCCCTCGGCCCAGATCAAAGCCTCCGACCCCGGCGAGGATTCGGCGATGTTCGATCCCGCCGCCGACAAGGTCTACCGCCACCCGACCTTCTACACGATCCCCGACGGCGTGAAGCACATATGAGGGGTGCCCACCCAGCGAAGATGGATTGCTTCGTCGCATTCGCTCCTCGCAATGACGTTCCAACCGTCATTGCGAGCGAAGCGAAGCAATCCAGTCGCAAGGCCTGAAATGGCCTCGCTCCCACCCATCGATACACCTTCCGGGGCGACCGGCGCCGGGGCGTTCGATGCGCCCGCCCAGGAATCGAACGCCCCCCTGTTCGACTATCTCCTCCGCCTCGGCGACGATGCGCTGATCCTCGGCCAGCGGCTCGGCGAATATTGCGGCCACGCCGCGTCGGTCGAGGTCGACCTCAGCCTCGCCAATTTCGCGCTCGACCTGATCGGCCAGGCGACCTTCCTCCTGAACTATGCCGGCGAGGTGGAAGGCAAGGGCCGCGACGGCGACAAGCTCGCCTTTCACCGCGACGTGCTCGACTTCCGCAACTGCCTGCTGGTCGAGCAGCCTAACGGCGACTTCGCCCAGACGATGGCGCGGCAATTCCTCTTCTCGACCTGGCAGAAAATGCTGTTCGGTCACCTCGCCCGCTCGGCCGACGCCATGATCGCGGCGATCGCGGCAAAGGCGGTGAAGGAGGTCAGCTATCACCAGGAGCTGGCGAGCGAATGGGTGATCCGGCTCGGCGACGGCACCGAGGAGAGCCGCCGGCGGATGATCGACGGCCTCGAATGGATGGCGCGCTTCGTCCCCGAGCTGTTCGAGGCGGACGATCTCACCCGCTTCCTGGCCGAAAAGGGGATAGGCGCCGATCCGACCGCCTTTCGGGCCGATTACGAGGCGGAGGTCACCCGCGTGCTCGCCGAGGCCGGGCTCGAGCCGCCGTCCGACCAGCGCCCCATCCTCGGCGGCCGCCGCGGCCACCACAGCGAGCATCTCGGCCATCTCCTCTGCACGATGCAATTCCTCCCCCGCACCTATCCGGAAGCGGTGTGGTGATATGGGCAGTGGCATCTCAAAAGACCCCCCCTCCCCTTGAGGGGGAGGGGTTGGGGAGGGGTGGAGTCTCCGCCCGCGCGGCCTATTCCGCCAAGTCCACCCCCACCCCGACCCGCCCCCCAC
>DASWQX010000813.1:0-6985 GCA_036403495.1 Thermoanaerobaculia bacterium | reverse complement strand
GCAGTTGAAGAAGACTTCGTCGATGGCGCTCATCGCGTCTCTCCTCTCTGCCGTGCGGCCGCCGCCTCGGCGAACGACTCCACTTTGCCTTCCCCCGTCGCCGCGTGCTGGCGGTCCCAGTCGAGCACCGATTCGACGTCCTTGTCGCCGCGCCCCGAGAGATTGACGACGAGGATCCGCTTGCGCGACAGCCGCGGCGCCCGCTTGAAGGCTTCGGCCAGGGCGTGCGAGCTCTCGAGGGCGGGGAGGATCCCCTCGGTGCGGCCGAGCCGGTGGAAGGCGGCGATCGCCTCCTCGTCAGTCGCCGAGGTGTACTCCACCCGCCCCTCGTCGTGCAGCCAGACGTGCTCGGGGCCGATCGCCGGATAGTCGAGCCCGGCGGAGACCGAGTGGGTCTCGGTGATCTGCCCCTCCTCGTCCTGGAGCACCATGGTGCGGGTGCCGTGCAGCACGCCGAGGGCGCCGCCGGCGAAGCGGGCCGCGTGGTCCCCCGTGCGCGGGCCGCGGCCGCCGGCCTCGACGCCGATCAGCCGCACCCGGCGGTCCTCCAGGAAGGCGCTGAACAGGCCGATCGAGTTGCTGCCGCCGCCGACGCAGGCGATGGCGACGTCGGGGACCTCGGTGCCGGTCTGGCGGCGGAGCTGGAGCCGCGCCTCCTCGCCGATCACGCGGTGGAAGTCGCGCACCATGCGCGGGAAGGGGTCGGGGCCGAGCACCGAGCCGAGCACGTAGTGGGTATCGCGGATGTTGGTGACCCAGTCGCGCATCGCCTCGTTGATGGCGTCCTTCAGGGTGCGGCTGCCGGAGTCGACCGGCACCACCTCGGCGCCCAGGAGGCGCATGCGGTCGACGTTGAGCCGCTGCCGGCGCATGTCCTCGCTCCCCATGTAGACGACACAGGCGAGGCCGAGGGAGGCGGCGGCGGTGGCGGTGGCCACGCCATGTTGGCCGGCGCCGGTCTCGGCAACCACCCGCTCCTTCTCCATCAGGCGGGTGAGCAGGCACTGGCCGATGGCGTTGTTGATCTTGTGGGCGCCGGTGTGGAGCAGGTCCTCGCGCTTGAGGAAGATGCGGGCGCCGCCCAGCTCCTCCGAGATGCGCTCGGCGTAGTAGAGCGGCGTCGGCCGGCCGGCGAAGTCGTTGAGCAGCGCGGTGAGCTCGCGGCGGAACCCCCGGGAGCGTTGGGCCTTGTCATAGGCGCGGGTCAGCTCGGCGAGCGGCGCCATGAGCGTCTCGGGAACGTAGCGGCCGCCGTAGCGGCCGAAGTAGCCCTCCTGGTCAGGGAGGGGTCGGGGTCTCGCCATGCCTCACCTCCTGAAAGAGCCGCCGCAGCAGCTCCAGATCCTTGATCCCGGGGGCGGACTCCACCCGCGAGCAGACGTCGATCGCATAAGGGCGGGCGGCCGCGACGGCCCGCCGCGCGTTGTCCGGGCCGATGCCGCCGGCCAGGAAGAGCCGGCGGCCGGAAAGCGCCACCGCAGCTCCATCGATTCCGTCATAGGCCCACTCCTCGCCGGTGCCGCCGAAGAGGGAGCGGTGGGGCGCGTCGATCAGCACCCCCCAGACGCCGCTCCAGGCCGCCAGCTCACCCTCGTCCGGGAGCCCGCCGGTGCGGAAGGCCTTGATCGTGCGGTCCGCGAACGGGCCCACTGCCTCCAGACCTTCGTCGCCACTGAGCTGGACGAGGTCGAGGCCGGCGCGCTCCACGGTCTCGGCGATCGCGGCGGCCGGCGCATTGACGAACACGCCCACCAGCGGCACCCGGCCGCCGACGGCCCCGGCGATCTCGCGGGCCCGTTCCGCCGTCACGAAACGCGGGCTCTTCTCGTAGAAGTTTAACCCCAGGTAGTCGGCGCCCATTTCCACCACCGCCGCCGCGTTGGCCGGGTCGGTGACGCCGCAGATCTTGATCTTGACGTCCATTCAGACCTCCGCTCCGATCAGCAGCTCGCGCAGCCTGGCGGCGGGGTCCTCGGCGAGCAGCAGGGTCTCGCCGATCAGGAAGGCGTCGAAGCCGCTCTCGGCGAGCAGGGCGACGTCGAGGCCGTCGCGGATGCCGCTCTCGGCTACCTTGACGGCCTCCCGCGGCAGCCCGGCGAGCAGCGCGATCGATCTCTCCAGGTCGACGTCGAAGGTGCGCAGGTTGCGGTTGTTGATGCCGACCATCTCCCAGGGCTCGCCGCCGAGCTTGGCGATGTCCGCGGCGTCGTGGGTCTCGACCAGCGGCACCAGCCCCAGGCCGCGGGCGAGGCGGGCGTAGCGCGCCATCTCCTCGGGCTCGTAGAGGGCGGCGATGAGCAGGATGGCGTCGGCGCCGGCGTCGCGCGCCCAGGTGAGCTGGACGGGATCGACGATGAAGTCCTTGGCGATCGCCGGCAGCCCCGAGGCGGCGCGGCAGGCGGCGAGCAGGTCGTAGCCGCCATGGAAGAAGTCGGGCTCGACGACCACCGACAGCGCCGCCGCGCCGGTCGCGGCGTAGAGCTCTGCCTGCGCGATGGGATCGACCCGACCGTGCAGCGAGCCGAGCCGCGGCGAGCCCATCTTGACCTCGGCGATGATCGCCGGATCGCGCCGCATCGCCCGCAGCCGGCCGAGAAAGGCGCTGTCGGAAGGCGTACGCGGCGCCCCCTCCGGCCACGCCGAGGCGTCGGCACCGCCTACCTCGGCAATGCGCTGCCGGCGGCGTTCGGTGATCCGCAGCAGGATGTCGGGCGGGCTCATGTCCTGGCTTTCTCCCCGCTCTCGCCCCGAAGGGGCGAAATTTGAATAGCCTGGGGTTTCAACCCCAGGTGGGGGGCGGCATCAGATCCAAACCCCGAAGGGGTGGCCGACTTCGACGCACTCGGCCACCCCTTCGGGGTTTGGATGCGTCGGGGCCGGCCTACCTGGGGTTGAAACCCCAGGCTATTCAAATTTCGCCCTTTCAGGGCGGGGGTGGAGACGAGCCCAATCTCTGAGGTTCTGGCTGGAAGGAGGCTCATCCTGAAAAGCTCCTCAGCTCTTCGAGCTTGCGCTCGGCGGCGCCCGAGGCAAGGGTGGCGCGGGCGATCTCGACCCCCTGTTCGAGGGTTTCGGCGAGACCGCCGACGTAGAGGGCGGCGCCGGCGTTGAGGGCGGTCACCTCGGCGAGCGCCCCCGTGGCGCCCCCCTCGCCGGCGAAGACGCGGCGCAGGGCGGCGGCGTTCTCCTCCGGAGTGCCGCCGGCCAGCTCTTCCTGGGCGACGCGGCGGAGGCCGAAGCGCTCCGGCTCGACGTCGTAGAGGCGCACCTCGCCGTCGCGCACCTCGGCGATGCGGGTGCGGCCGGTGGTGGTGATCTCGTCCATGCCGTCGCCATGAACCACCAGGGCGTGCTCGGCCCCGAGGTCGCGCAGCACCTGGCCGATCGGCTCGACCAGCGATTCGGAGTAGACGCCCATCACCTGGCGGCGGGCGCCGGCGGGGTTGGTCAGCGGCCCCAGGACGTTGAAGATGGTGCGCATCCCCAGCTCGCGGCGCACCGGCATCACCTCGCGCATGGCGGGGTGGAGGAGCGGGGCGAACAGGAAGGCGATCCCCACCGCGTCGAGGGTGCGGCCGGCGGTGGCGGGGTCGACGTCGATCTTGACCCCCAGGGCGGCGAGCACGTCGGCGCTGCCGGACTTGCTGGAGACCGAGCGGTTGCCGTGCTTGGCCACCGCCGCCCCGGCCGCCGCCGCCAGCAGCGCCGCGGCGGTCGAAATGTTGAAGGTGCCGCGGCCGTCGCCGCCGGTGCCGCAGGTGTCCACCAGCCCCTGCCGCACATGGGGGATCTGGATCGCCCGCTGGCGCATGGCGGCGGCGGCGCCGGAGATCTCGGCCACCGCCTCTCCCTTCATCCGCAGGGCGATCAGCAGCGCCGCCTTCATTGTCTCGCTCACCTGGCCGTCCATGAGCTGGCCGAAGAGGTCCTCGGTCTCCTCGCGGGTGAGGCTCTCGCCCCCGGTCAGCCGGACCAGCGCGGCGCGCACCTCAAGCGGCATGGGCGCCCTCGGCGGCCAGATCCACAGCGTCGGCGCGCTTGCAGAGGTCGAGGAAGTTGCCCAGCAGGTGAGGGCCGGCGGCGGTGAGCACCGATTCGGGGTGGAACTGCACGCCCCAGTAAGGGAGGTCGCGGTGGCGCATCCCCATCAGCGTGCCGTCGTCCGCCCAGGCGAGCGGCTCGAGCTCGGCCGGCAGGGTCCCCTCCTTCACCTCCAGGCTGTGGTAGCGGGTGGCCTCGAACGGGTTGGGGAGATCGGCGAAGACGCCCAGGTCCCGGTGGCGGACGGGCGAAGTCTTGCCGTGCATCAGCTTCGGCGCGCGGTCGACGGTGGCGCCGAAGGCGAGCCCCAGCGCCTGGTGGCCGAGGCAGACGCCGAGCAGCGGCACGCGGGCCCGCCGGCGCAGCAGCTCCAGGCAGACGCCGGCGTCCTCGGGGCGGCCGGGGCCGGGCGAGAGCACGATCCCCTCCGGCCCGCGGGCCAGCAGCGCGTCGACGGTCGCAGCGTCGTTTCTCACCACCTCGACCTCGGCGCCGGCGCCGGCCAGCACCTGCACCAGGTTGTAGGTGAACGAGTCGTAGTTGTCGATCATCAGGATCATGACCGTCTCTCCAGCTCTTCGGCGAGCGCCACGGCGGCCAGCAGGGCCGCCGCCTTGTTGCGGGTCTCCCGCTCCTCGGCCGCGGGGTCGGAGTCGGCGACGATGCCGGCGCCGGCGGTGACGGAGGTCTCATTCTCGCGGACGACGAGGGTGCGGATGGTGATGCAGGTGTCGAGGTCCCCCGAGAACGAGAGGTAGCCGACGGCGCCGGCGTAGGGCCCGCGCGCCGCCGGCTCCAGGGAGTCGATGATCTCCATCGCCCGGATCTTCGGCGCGCCCGACACGGTGCCGGCCGGGAAACAGGCCAGCAGGGCATCGAGGGCGGTCTTCCCCGCCGCCGCCTCGGCCTCGACGCTGGAGACCAGGTGCATGACGTGGCTGTAGTGCTCGACCTGCATGAAGGTCGGCACCCGCACGCTGCCGGCCTCCGCCACCCGGCCGAGGTCGTTGCGTCCGAGGTCGACCAGCATCACGTGCTCGGCCCGCTCCTTGGGATCGGCCAGCAGGTCCTCGGCCAGCCGCTTGTCCCCCTCGGCGTCCATGCCGCGCGGCCGGGTGCCGGCGATCGGCCGGGTCTCCAGGTGGCGCCCCTGCTTGCGCACCAGCATCTCGGGGGAGGCGCCGACCAGCGCGACGTCGGGGGATTCGAGCAGCACCATGTAGGGGCTCGGGTTGACCATCCGCAGCGCCCGGTAGAGGGCGAGCGGCTCGATCCGGCGCGGTACCCGCCAGCGGCGCGCCAGCACCACCTGGAAGATATCGCCGGCGGCGATGTGCTCCTTGGCCTTGAGCACGGCGCCGCGGAAGCTGGCGCCGTCCAGGCTCGGCAGGTCGGTGGCGGCGGGCCCGGGGGACTCCCCCGGCATGGCGACGCCGCCGCCGCCGGCCTCCTCGGTGAGCAGCCGCGACAGGCGCGCCAGCTCCTTCTCGGCGTCGTCGACGCTCACCTCGCCCTCGATCTCGTTGGCGATCGCCAGCACCCGCTGGTAGGCGTTGTCGAAGACCACCAGGGTGTCGAAGCGGGCGAACAGGGCGACGGGGAGGTCGAAGGGGTCGGCGGGACGGTCCGGCAGGCGCTCGACGAGGCGGATCAGGTCGTAACCGAAGTAGCCGACGAAGCCGCCGGTGAACGGGACCGGCCCGGGCTCGCTGGAGATCGTCCGGAAGACCTCGTGGAGCTCCGCCAGCGGCTCGCCCGGCAGCCGCCGCCGCTCGCCCTTGATCTCGACTTCCAGGTGGTCGGGGTAGAGGCGGTAGATCTCGCGCGGCGCCGCGCCCAGGAAGCTGAAGCGGGAGACGCGGTCGCCCCCGGCCACGCTCTCCAGCAGGAAGCGGTAGGGCGAAATGGCGCTGAGCCGGCGGTAGACCGCGAGCGGCGTCAGGCTGTCGGCCAGAAATTCACGGATATGCGGCACGGCGCGGCGCGGCCGGCGCGAACTCCCCTCAGACATCGGATGACCTCCACAGCCAACAAGAAACAACAAGTGAGCTTCGCATCAAGAGTGTCCCGACGGAGCAAAACCGTGTCGCTCCAGAAGCACTTCGGTGATTTCCCCCGGATCGACCCCGCTCGCCTGGAGCAGAACGAGAAAGTGATAGAGCAGGTCCGCGGCCTCTCCCGTCAACGCCCGCCGCCGCTCTCCCCCCTCACCGGCACCGCGAAGCGCGGCGGAAACCGCGGCGATCGCCGTCTCCACTCCCTCCTCCCCCACCTTCTGAGCGACCCGCTCGATACCTTGAGCCAGCAGGCGCGCCGTGTAGCTCGTCCCGGGGTCCGCGCCGCGCCGCGAGTCGAGCACCGCCGCCAGCCATCCCAACTCCAGCCGGGCGGGGTTGGGCTCGAAGCAGCTCCGCGTGCCGCGGTGGCAGGTGGGCCCCGCCGGTCGCGCCCGCACCAGCAGCGCGTCGCCGTCGCAGTCGGCGGTCACCTCGACCACCTGGAGGGTATTGCCGGAGGTCTCCCCCTTCTTCCAGAGCGCGGACCGCGAGCGGCTCCAGAAGTGCGCCAGGCCGGTCGCGAGCGTCCTCTCGACCGCCTCGCGGTCGGCGTAGGCGAGCATCAGCACGGCGCCGCTGCCGACGTCCTGGACGACGACGGGGAGCAGGCCGCGGTCGTCGAAACGGAGATCCTCGACGTCGATCATTCCTCGACCTCCGGAACGGCCTCACCGCTTCGGAGACGACCCGCCGTCCCCGTGGCCTTCGGAGGATGTCGCACATTGTCTGGGTCGTCTCTACGGTACGTTGCCGCGATGGCCGAGGATGGCGATTGCGGGGGCATTCCAACCCCTCCGTAACCTCTATCTTCGGCCATCTCTCCGACGTTCCGTAGAGACGCCCCAGACAATGTGCGCAAACATTTCGAAGGCCTGCAACGGCGGGGC
>DASWQX010000812.1:0-3310 GCA_036403495.1 Thermoanaerobaculia bacterium | reverse complement strand
GCCGGCGTCGAAGGTATAGGTCGAGGCGGAGCAGATCTGCGTGGCCTGCCCCCCGCAGCTCGACACGATGTCCGGCGTCAGCGGGGTGACGCCGGCGTAGACCGGCAGCCCCGCCGTGGCGCTGTTCCCGGCGCTGTCCTGCACGGTGAGATAGGCGGAGAAGAGGCCCGCCGGGTAGGTATTGCTCACGTCGGGGCCGGAGCCGGTATGGCCGTCGCCGAAGGACCAGCTCCAACTCGCGATGCTGCCGAAGGGCTGCGATTTCTGATCGTCGAACGAGCAGGAGAGGCCGTCGCACGAGCCGGTGAAGCGGGCGACGGGCCCCTGGCACCACCAGAGCTTGTTCCCGCCGTTATAGGCGCAGGAGGCGCTCCAGGGCTGATTCCCCTGCCGCACCTGCACCTCGTAGTGGTGAGCGGGGTCGATCGGCCCGGGCACCGAGTTGTACCAGACATTGGTGGGAGCGCCATTGCCGACCGGACTGGCGTCACCCACCTGGGACCAAGCCGAGCTCGTGGTGGCGTCGCGCCACTGCATCTGGACCGGCGCCGGCACGGTCGTGCCGTCCAGCGTGATCGCTCCCCCGGCCACGGTGAGGGTGCCGGGCGCTCCGAAGCCCGCCAGCTCGGCCGGCTGGATCCAGTAGACATACGACTCCGGAGTGGGCGCCGGCCAGGCGTTGTAGCCCTCCTCGTAGTAGAAGAGGCGGCGCAGCGGACCGATGAAGTCGGTGCGGCCGAAGGTGTACCGATTGGGATCGAGGACGTCGAACTGGTGGGAAGGCCCGGGATCGGGAGCGTAGAGCTGACCCTGGGCGATCCGCCGCACCGTATCCGTCACTACCCCGGGGAGGGTGCCGATCCCGAGGAAGTCGTAGAAGCGCTTGAGGGGGTAATCGAGCGGCGAGTAGACGGGGGGAGAGCTCGGATTGTTGGGATCGGAGAGCTCGCCACAGTTCTTCGGGGCGCCGTCGACGATCTGGAAGCAGGCGTCCGTCTTGAAGATCCACTGGCCGCCCGAGAAGTAGGTCTTCTGCTGGGCCTCCGTCATCAACTCGCGGGCGATGCGCAACTCGTTGGCGCTGAAGTCCGTGCAGGAGTATCCGGGGATCCCGGCTTTGCGGAAGGCATCGCAGGCGGTGGCGATCGAGGTCATCAGGCCGAACCCGTAGGACGGGGTTTCCTGGCCGTGGTTGGCGCCGATGACCCGCGCCAGGCCGGCGTCGAGCTCGGGAAAATCGGCGTCGCAACGCGCCGGGTTGGTGCCTTTGCGGTAGAAGCAGACGCCGCCGGTCTGATCGATGGGGCTGAGGGCGCGGCGCATCTGGTCGCGGGCGCGGGCCGCCCACCAGCTCCCATCGCGCCCGGCCTCCGTCTCGTACGCGGCCACCCAGGCGAAGCCGGCCGCCGTCACCGCGTAGTCGTCCATGCAACTGTTGGCGCCCGCGTAGGGGCCGGTGCCGCAACCGAGGTCCTGGGGCGAGCCGAGGGACCGGATCTGGTCGCCGGCGCGCCGCAGCAGATCGTCGTTCACCGGATGCCCCGCCTCCATGAGCTTGACGGCCGCCATGTACATCGCGGCGATCGGAGCCCCGGCCAGCCAGGACTGGAAGGGGTTCACGGTACCCCGGGCCAGGCCCGAGCAGATCACGCCTCCGCGTTCGGCGAAATTCAGGTTGCTGGTCAGCTTGTCCTGCAGCACCTGGGACGCGCCCGCCGCGCAGGCGGGATCCTTGGCGTCGAAATACAGCAGCGCGTAATCGTTTCCCGTCAGGTTGGCGTTGAAGCCGGGAACGGTGGGGCCGCAGAGCTGGCCCTGCGGATCGGACGTCGCCGGCTGGTCGACGACGGTAGGGACATTGGGGTAATTGCAGGTGCCCCAGGCCCGCTGGAAGGGCACCAGCACGAGCAGGCAGACGAAGAGCCAGGAACGGCCGAGCGAGGGTCTCATCGGATCTCCTTCTTTAGTAGGGATGGCACGCCAGCCGGTTTGCTCTTGAGGACGACCGGCCATCTCTGCTCATGGATGCGCTCTTCGCGGCATCCATTTCAGGGCGCGCAGAGTACCGCGCTTTTCGGATACGCTCGCCCACCGACCATGCCCGCTTCAGGAATCGTCCGCCGCCGGCTGTCCCTGGCCGCCGCGGCGCTCTGGGTGCTGCCGCTCTGGGTGGTGGCGTTCCCGCCGATGGTGGACTACCCGCAGCAGCTCGCGCTGGCGGCGATCCTGCGCTGGTATTCCGACCCGGTGCGCCGCTTCCGGGAAACCTACGAGCTGGCGCTGTGGACGCCGCACGGCCTGTTCAAGCTGCTGGCGGCGGGGCTCGCCTGGGTGATGCCGATCGAGGTGGCCGGGAAGGTGATCGTCTCGGCGTCGCTGCTGGCGGTGGGAGGGGCGGCGCTGGCGCTCTGCCGGCGGACGGGGGCGCCGGGGTGGTACGCGCTGCTGGCCCTGGCGCTCACCTACAACTCGATCTTCTACTGGGGGTTCGTCGACAACCTGCTGGCGCTCCCCCTGGCGCTCGGCGGCGCGGCGCTCGCCGACCGCATCCTCGACGGGCCGTTCGGGGCGCGCCCCTGGCTGGCGCTGGCGGCCACCTGCCTCCTCTTCTACACCGTCCACCTGCAGTTCCTGCTGCTGTTCGCGGGGGCGGTCGGATGGCTGGCGATCTGCCGGCTGCCGGGGTGGAATTGGGATTGGCGGCGCTTCGCCCTCTCGCTGTCGGCCCTGGTGCCGGGGGTGGCCGCGTGCGGCGCGGTGATGGCCTACGGCGTGCTGCGGGCGCCGGTGGGGGTGATCAGCGAGTACGAGCGCCGGATGCGGAGCGCGCCGCCCATCCGCCTGTCGCTGGAGGCCAAGCTGGCGCGCCTGCCGGACATCCTCTTCGGCCCCTATCCGGACAGAACCGGGTGGGTGCTGCTCGGCCTGCTGGCGGCTACGGCGGTGGCGGCGATCGCCTTCCGAGGAAACGAGGCCGAGCGCGGCGAGCCGCGGGACCGCCTCTTCCGCAGCCGCTTCGCGACCCTGGCGGGGTGGGTGGCCGCGCTCTACCTGATCCTCCCCGAGTTCCGCGGCGGCTACCTGATCGCCGAGCGGGTGGCACCCCTGGCGGCGATGCTGGCGGTGGTGGCCCTGCCCCCTCCGGCTCTGGCCTGGCGGCGGCTGGTGGCCGTGCTGGTCGCGGCGGTGCTGGTCTTCCAGCTCGGCCAGACGCTCGCGGCCTTCCTCCGCTTCCGCGCCGAGAGCGCCGGACTCGCGGCGGTGCTCGCCGGTACGGCGCCGGGGGAGAACCTGGCGGGGCTGATCTTCG
>DASWQX010000811.1:0-3857 GCA_036403495.1 Thermoanaerobaculia bacterium | reverse complement strand
ACGAAGGTTGTAGGGGCGACCCGCGGTCGCCCTCCTCAGTCCCGCCCCAGCGACTTGAGGAGCTGCGCGCGCGCCTGGGAGAGGCCGTACTCCGCCTGCACCTTCTGCTGGGCGGCGCTGGTGAGGGCCACCTGCGCGTCGCCCAGCTCGATGATGCTGCCGACGCCGGTCTCGTAGCGCCCCTCGGCGAGGTGGAGCTGCTCGCGGGCGTTCTCCAGCGCGTCGTCGCTCGCGGTCAGGGAGCTCTTGGCGGCGCGGACGGCGAGGCGCGCCTGTTCGACCTCCAGTTGCACTTGCAAGCGCTCGATCGCCACCTGCGAGCGGGCGGCCGCGAGGTTGGCCTCGCCCTCGGCTACTTGCGCTTTGGTGAGGCCGCCGGTGAAGATCGGCACCGAGACCTGGAGCGCGGCGCTCAGGTTCCAGGTCAGGCCGTTCACCTTGGCGCCGGCGTCGGTGGCGCCGCTGTTGAGGCCGAGGCTCGGCCGGTAGCCGCCGCGCAGGGCCTGAACCGTCAGCTCCTGGGCGCGCACCTGGTCGGCGAGGGAGGCGATCTCCGGACGAGTCTTCAGGGCTTCGGCGAACAGCGCGCCGGGGGCGTCGTCCTCGAGCGGGACGGGAGAGAGGGTCTCGTCCGCGACGTCGTAGTCGTCCGCGTCCTCGACGCCCATGGCCTGGTTGAGCTGAGCCTTCGCGGTGTCGTAGCCGTTCTCAGCGTTGATCAGTTGGACCTGGGCATTCGAAACCCCCGTTTTCGCCTGGGCGAGGGCGATCGGCGCCTGGGTGCCGACGTCGACGAAGCCCTGCGTCTGGTCCAGGTGCTTGCGCTGATTGGCGAGCGTGTCGCGGGCCACGGCGACCAGCTCGCGGTCGGCGCGAGCCTGGAAGAAGGCGGTGCGGACGTCGAAGCGCACCAGGCTCTCGGTGGTCCTCTGACTGTCGCGCTGGGCGTCGTAGCTCGCCGCCGCCGCGCGCCAGCGGGCGCGGGTCTGCCCGAAGTCGAAGAGGAGGTAATTCGCGTTGAGGCCGGCGTTGAAGTAGCCGAAGCTCTCCAGGCTCTCGCTCCCCCCCGAGGTCCCGAGCTGCCGCGGCAGGGAGCCTGGCCGGCTGACGAAGTTCGCCGTCGCGCGCTGGTAGCTCCCGGTGCCCGACACCTGCGGGAGGAGCGGCGCGTGCGCCTCGTCGACCCGCGCCGCCGCGGCGCGCGCGGCGGCGGCCGCCGCCTGGATCTGCGGCTGGTGCTCGCGGGCGGTCGCCAGCGCCTGTTCGAGCGTCAGGACCGGCCGCGGCATTGGCTGCGATGGAACGGCCGGCCCGGCGGCCAGGGCGAGCAGCGAGAGGAGGGCGATCATGGCGGTTATTCGAACCTCAGGGCGTCGATGGGGTCGAGGCGTGCGGCCTTGCGCGCCGGATAGAGGCCGAAGACGATGCCGACCGCGGCCGAGAAGAGGACCGCGATGACGACGATGTCCGCCCGGATCAGCGTCGGCCAGCCGAACTGCGCCGCCAGCCGCCCGGCGGCGAGCGAGCCGGCGGCGATGCCGATCAGGCCGCCGGCGGTGGCGAGGGTCAGCGCCTCGACCAGGAACTGCGCCAGGATGTCGCCGGGGTTGGCGCCCACCGCCATCCGCACGCCGATCTCGCGGGTGCGCTCGGTCACCGACACCAGCATGATGTTCATGATCCCGATACCCCCCACCAGCAGCGACACCGCCGCGATGCTGGCGAGCAGGGTGGTGAGGGTCTTCATCCCCTCCTCCTGGGCGCTGGCGAGCTCGGTCAGGTTGCGGATCGAGAAGTCGTCCTCGGCGCCGGGGCCGATGTGATGGCGGTCGCGCAGGAGGTTGGTGATCTCCTTCTCCGCCGCGTCGGTGGCCTGCTGCGACTGGGCGGCGGCGTAGATCGTGCCGGCGATGAACTGCCGCAATCCCCCCTGGATCTTGGTCTGGTAGGCGCGCAGGGGAACGAACACGCCGTCGTCGTAGTCCTGGCCGGTGGGCGACTGCCCCTTGGAAGCCAGCACGCCGCGGACCTCGAAGGGGATGTTCTTGATCCGGATCAACTGGCCGGTGGGATCGGCGTTGGGGCCGAACAGCTTGTCCGCGACCGTCTTGCCCAGGAACACCACCTTGGCGCCGCTCTCGACGTCGGAGTCGCTCATCGGCGAGCCGAGGGCCGCCGGCCAGTTGCGGATCAGGAAGTACTCGGTGGTGGTGCCGTAGACGCTGGTGTTCCAGTTCTGGTCTTCCGAGAGGAGCTGGGCGTTGGTGCGCAGTTGCGCCGCCGCGTAGCGCACGTCCGGCAGCTCGGTCTGGATCGCCTTGAGGTCGTCCCAGGTGAGGGTCGGCAGGCTGCCGAAGCCGCCACGCTGGCCGCCGGTGCTGGTGCTGCCGGGGAGGACGACGAGCAGGTTCGAGCCCATCGAGGCGAACGACTCCTCGACCCGCGCCTTGGCGCCCTCGCCGATGGCCACCATGGCGATCACCGCCGCGACGCCGATGATGATCCCCAGGGTGGTGAGGAACGAGCGCAGCTTGTTGATCAGCAGCGCGCGGATGGCGACCCGGAGCGTCTGCAGGATGTTCATGGCACGGCCTCCACGGTCGCATCGGCCGCATCGATCGCATCGGTGGACGCGGCGGACGCGGCGCGCCGCGGCTGCTGGCGGACGTCGGACTGCACGCGGCCGTCCTTCATCATCACCACCCGGGCGGCGTAGCCGGCGATGTCGGGCTCGTGGGTGACCAGCACGATGGTGATCCCGGAATCCCCCAGCTCCTGGAAGACCCCGATGACCTCCTCGCTGGTGGTGGAGTCGAGGTTGCCGGTCGGCTCGTCCGCGAGGATCACCTTCGGGCTGGAGACGATGGCGCGGGCGATCGCCACCCGCTGCTGCTGGCCGCCGGACATCTGATTGGGGTGATGGTTGACGCGGTCGCCGAGCCCCACCCGTTCGAGCGCCGCGCGGGCCCGTTCGTGGCGCTCGCGGGTGCGCATGCCGGCATAGAGGAGCGGCAACTCGACGTTGTCGAGGGCCGAGGTGCGCGGCAGCAGGTTGAAGCTCTGGAAGACGAAGCCGAGGGTGGTGTTGCGCCGCTTGGCCAGCGCGTAGCGGTCGAGCTTCGAGACCTCCTCGCCGGCCAGCAGGTAGTGGCCGGTGGTCGGCCGGTCGAGGCAGCCGATGATGTTCATGATCGTCGACTTCCCCGAGCCGGAGGCGCCCATGATGGCGACGAACTCGCCGGCGTCGACGGTGAGCGAGACGCCGCGGAGGGCGTGGACGTCCACGTCCCCCATGGGATAGACCTTGGTGACATCCTGGAGCGCGATCAGGGAGCTCATGGTCTCGCTCCTTACATCAGCCGCCGCGGGAAGTTGCCGCCGGCCGCTCCCTGGCCTCGGGTCGGAGCCGCTGTTGCAGGAGCGCCGCCGCCGACGGTGGCGCCGGTGAGGACGACGTCGCCCGCTTTCAGGTCGCCGGAGACCACCTCGGTCAACGAGCCGTCGGAGATGCCGATCTTGATCGGCACCGGATGCGGCTGGCCGTTGCGCAGCACCCAGACGACGCGGCGGTCCGGAGCGCGCGTGCCGGAATCGCGTCGCCGGCCGCCGCCTCCTTGCCGCCGCGCACCCCGGCCGGTCCGGCCTCCTGGATGCAGGCGGGCGAGCAACTCGGGGGGCGGCACGAAGCGCAGGGCGGCGTTGGCCACGCGCAGGGCGTCGTCGCGCTGCGCGTAGACGAACGTGCAGTTGGCCGTCATGCCCGGTTTGAGCTTGAGCTGGCCGTTGTCGACGTCGAGGACGGCGTCGTAGGTGACGACGTTCTGCACCGTCTGCGGCGCGTTGCGGATCTGGCGCAC
>DASWQX010000810.1:0-5292 GCA_036403495.1 Thermoanaerobaculia bacterium | reverse complement strand
CAGCGCGGATCCGCGCCTGGTCCCCTCCGCCGCCGTGCTGCCCGAGGTGAGCTACGAGGAGGCCATGGAGCTCTCCTTCTTCGGCGCCAAGGTGCTCCACCCGAAGACCATCCAGCCGGCGCGCGAGAAGGGGATTCCCGTCCGGGTGCGCAACACCTTCTCGCCCGACCACCCCGGCAGCCTAGTGCACGGCGGCGCCGCGCCGGCGGCCAACGGCGCCCGCGGCCTCACCTACCTGCCCGGCGTCTCGCTGGTGGACGTCGCCGGCTCCGGCATGGCGGGAGTCCCCGGCGTCGCCGCGCGCGTGTTCCAGGCGATGGCCACGGCCGGCATCTCGGTGATCCTGATCACCCAGAGCTCCAGCGAGTTCGCGATCTCCTTCGCCGTCGTCGACGCCGACGGTCCGCACGCCATCGCGGCGCTCCGCCTGGCGTTCGCCGCCGAGCTCGCCGCCGGCATCCTCGATCCGATCCAGATCCGACCCGGCTGCGCCATCGTCTCCCTGGTGGGGGACGGCATGCACGACCGCCTCGGCGTCGTCGGCACCTTCGCCGGCTCGCTGGCGGACGTCGGCGTCAACATCGTCGCGCTCGCGCAGGGGTCCACCGAGCGCAACATCTCGGCGGTGGTGGCGGCGGCGGACGCCCGGCGGGCTGTGCGCCACATCCACGCCCGCCTCTTCGAGCGCCGGAGCGAGCTGCAGCTCGTGGTCTGGGGGGTGGGGAACGTCGGCTCGAAGTTGCTGCGGAAGATCGGCGAGCACCAGGGACGGCCCGGACGCCGCGTGGACCTCAAGCTCTGCGGGGTCGCCAACTCGAAGCGCTGCGCCTTCGATCCCGAGGGGCTCGACCCGGCGGACTGGAAGGCCGGCCTCGACGCCGCCACCCTCCCCTCTTCGATCGACGCCCTGCTGGAGGAGCTCGGCCGCGCCCGTCTGGTCAACCCGGTGTTCGTCGACTGCACCTCGGACGGCAAGGTGGCCGCCCTCTACGGCCGCCTGTTCGAGGCCGGCCTGCACGTGGTGACGGTGAACAAGAAGGCCAACAGCGCCCCGTACGGCGACTACGTGCGGATGCACGAGACCAGCGACCTGCTCAAGCGGCGCTTCTTCTATGAGACCAACGTCGGCGCCGGCCTGCCGGTGATCGGCACCCTCCAGAGCCTGCTCAAGGGGGGCGACCGGGTGGTGCGGCTGGAGGCGATCCTCTCGGGCTCGCTCTCCTTCCTGCTCGGCGCCCTGGAGGACGGCGTGCCGTTCTCCGAGGCGGTGCGGATCGCTCGCGACCGCGGCTTCACCGAGCCCGATCCGCGCGACGACCTGTCGGGGCTCGACGTCGCCCGCAAGCTGCTGATCCTGGCGCGCGAGCTCGGCGCCGCCATCGAGCTGGCCGACGTCCAGGTCGAGGGGGTGCTGCCGCCGGACTTCGACCCTTCGGGAAACATCGACGATTTCCTCGCCGGCCTGCCGCGGCTTGACGCACTGTTCGAGGAGCGGCGGGCCCAGCTCGTCGCCGACGGCAAGGTGCTGCGCCACGCCGGAGTCATCGAGGCGGTGGACGGCTCCTATCGCTGCCGCGTCGGCCTGGAGGCCGTCGGCCCCGACCATCCGCTCTATGCCGTGCGCGGAGGCGAAAACGCCTTCTCCTTCCTCACCGAGCACTATCAGCCGACACCGCTGGTGGTGCGGGGTTATGGCGCTGGCGGCGAGGTCACCGCGGCCGGCGCCCTGGCCGACCTGCTCCGGATCGTCGCCTGATGACAGTGCGTGCGTACGCCCCCGCCAGCATCGGCAACTTCGTGGCCGGATTCGACCTGATGGGCGCCGCGCTGGCCCCGCTCGACGGCTCCCTGTTCGGGGACGTGGTGACGGCGGAGCCCGCCGGCGAGCCCGCGCTCACCGTCTCCGGCCCCTTCGCCGGGGTGCTCCCCGTGGACCCCTGGCGGAACCTGGTGATGCGGACCTTCGCGCTGTTCCGCGAGGCGGTGCGCGCCCGGGGGGGCGAAATGCCGCCGATCGCCTTCCACCTGGAGAAGAACCTCCCCCGCTCCAGCGGGCTGGGATCGAGCGCCGCGTCGGTGGCCGCCACCCTCACCGCCTGCCAGGCGCTGACGTCGTCTCCGCTCTCCACGGCGGAGGTCTGGATCCTGGCTGGCCGGGCCGAGGCGCTGGTCTCGGGCTCGGCGCATCTCGACAACGTGGTTCCCTCCCTGGCCGGAGGCCTGCAGATCCTGGTGCCGGAGCGCGACGGCCGGCCCGACCCGCGGCCGCTCCCCTGGCCGGACGACCTGATCCTGGTGGTGGTCTCACCCGCCTTCGAGCTGTCGACCGAGCACAGCCGGCGGGTCCTCCCCCACCGCTTCGGCCTCAAGGACACGCTCGCCTTCGCCGAGAACCTCGCCGCCTTCGTGCTCGCGCTGACCACCGGCGACCGCGACCTGCTCCGCCGCTGCCTGCGCGATCCACTGGCCGAGCCCTACCGCGCGCCGCTGGTGCCCGGCTTCCGCGCCGCCCAGGCCGCGGCCCTGGCGGCCGGCGCCTGGGGGTGCTCGCTGTCCGGTTCCGGACCGGCGATGTTCGCCGTCGCCGAATCGCCCGCGCAGGCGCAAGGCGTGGCCGCCGCCGTCCAGGAGGGGTTGCGCGGCGCCGGCCTCGACTCGACCGTCCGCCTCTGCGGCCTCGACCGCCAGGGCGCGCGGCTGATCTGAGGCCTTTCGAGGGAGACCCAGGTTTGAGACTGATCAGCACCCGCGACGCGGGCACCACCGCAACCTTCCGCGAGGCCGTGCTCGCCGGGATGGCCCCGGGCGGCGGCCTCTGGCTCCCGGACCCGATCCCGCGCTTCGACGACTGGCCGGAGCTGCTGGAGCTCGACTGGCTGGATCGCTGCGAGGTCCTGATGGACCGCCTGCTGGCCTCCGAGCTCGGAGCCGGGCCGGTGGCCACCGCCGTGCGGCAGGCGCTCGACTTCTCCGTGCCGCTGGTGGCGGTGCGCCCCGGCGTCTTCGCCCTCGAGCTGTTCCACGGGCCGACCCTGGCGTTTAAGGATGTCGGCGCCCGCTTCTTCGCCGCCGTCCTCGACCTGGTGCGCGATCCGGACCACCCTGTCACCATCCTCACCGCCACCAGCGGCGACACCGGCGCGGCGGTGGCTCAAGGCTTCTGGAAGCGGCGGGGGGTGCGGGCCGTGGTGCTCTACCCGCGCGGCCGAGTCTCGGCGCTTCAGGAGCGGCAGTTCGCGACCCTCGGCGAGAACGTCACCGCCCTCTCCGTCGACGGCGCCTTCGACGATTGCCAGGCGCTGGTCAAAGCGGCCTTCGCGGACCCGGAGCTGTCCCTCCGCCACGGCCTCACCTCGGCGAACTCGATCAACGTCGCGAGATTACTGCCGCAGACCCTTTACTACGCCGAGGCGGTGGCCCAGCTTCGCCGGCGAGGGATCACGGAGCCGCCGGTGATCGCCGTGCCCAGCGGCAACTTCGGCAACCTCTGCGCCGGCCTGCTGGCGCGGGCTATGGGGCTGCCGGTGAAAGCCTTCATCGCCGCCACCAATGCCAACGACACCGTCCCCGAGTACCTCGACACGGGAACCTACAAGCCCCGCCCGTCGATGGCCACGATCTCGAACGCCATGGACGTGGGAGCCCCCAACAACTGGGAGCGCATCGAGCACCTCTTCCACGGCGACCTGGCCGCCCTCCGCCAAGTCCTCCGCTGGGGAACCCGCACCGACGCCGAAACCGAGCAGACGATCCGCGACCTCCACGCCCAAGGCTACCTCGCCGACCCCCACGCCGCCGTCGCCTGCGGAGTCCTCGCGGAGCGCCTCGCCCCCGGCGAGACCGGCGTCTTCCTCGGCACCGCCCATCCCGCCAAGTTCCTCCCCGTCTACGAAGCGATGGGGATCGACGTGCCGATCCCGGAGTCGCTGAGCGCCCTGGTGGACCGGCCGCTGCTGGCGCGGGAGATCCCGAACGAGATCGGGGCGCTGGTGAGAGCGTTGGAGGGGAGGTAAGGCCAACCCACCATCCTCGAACCAGCTCGGAGCCATCGGCTAAGCGTTTCTCTCGTCGTCCTCGCGAGGAGGGTGCTCTCCGACCTGGAAAAGAACCGATCGGAGATTGACGAGCCCGGCGCGATTGAGGCGGAGGGCCTCCACCGTCGCCCGACCGGTGGGCGTCAGACCGAGGATGCGTTTGAAGTCGTGGCTCCAGATGAAGTGGTCCCGCCATCGCTGGAGCCTGGGGTGGAACAGAGGCACCGCCGCTGCCGTGACGGGATCCAGGCCCTCAGTCTTGATGTACTTATGATTGTTGCAACCCTGGCAGGCCAAGGCGAGATTCTCAAGCCTGTCTTCCCCTCCCGCCCGGAGCGAGACGATGTGCTCGATTGAGAAGGACTCCGTCGCGAACCGCTCCTGGCTTCGGCAGTACTCACACCACCCTTGAGCCCGCGAGCGAACCAACTCCCTCGCGTCTCGTCCACCCTGCCTCTCAGGCATCTGGAGAAGGTTGGAGGCCGAGCTCCCCCACCAAGGCGCTCAAGGAGGTACCGCGTAGCCGGGCCAACTCGGCCAAATCATGGACCCTCCTGGCCTGAATCGCCTCGGCTGCATCGCTCAACCGGAGGAGCTCTCGATGTTCTTCAGCTATTAGACTGCCTGCCCGTCGCTTGTCCATCAGCTCATGGTAACGAGAGGCTTCCCTCTCCGGCAGACCCTCATTGATGCGGGCCAGCAACCCTGTCTCGTCCGCGGGTAGGCTGAGGGCGCTACGTTCGGCCTTCAGGAGAAGGATACGGGGGATGAGCTGCTCGATGTCTCGCACATCCAGACGCTGAATCGCCCTGAGGACATCATCTGCGGACATCAAGGCCGTTGCCATAGAGATCAATCCTAACCAGCCCGTCGCGCGAGCGCAAGCCGTCAAGCGACTTGGGAGGGAGCCACCGGCCGGAGTGAGCGGCGCAAGCACCGATCGTTCGACCAAAGGGACTACGAGATCCTAGGCCGCCCGAAGGGGCCCGTACTCCTCCCCTGCTCCACCAAGCCGCCCAGACCCCTCCGTGCCGGCGCTTCCGGTAGAGTATCTGTTTACGTCAGCCGTAGCCTAGCATGGCGGAAGCGCCTGGAACACGGAGGCGTCCCCCCTCAAGTCTCCTGACCAGACCACCTCTCTTTCCCGAAGGCCCCGCGTCCGGGTAGGTAAGGAAGGGAAAACGGAAAACCTGTCCGTCCAATGCCATCGATACGACAAAACTCCAAAGGAGAAGACCATGACCCGGAATCGATGGCA
>DASWQX010000809.1:0-2441 GCA_036403495.1 Thermoanaerobaculia bacterium | reverse complement strand
CTCCTCCTCTGCCCGGCCCTGCTGCTCCTCCTGGCGGGCGCCTGGACCCTCGCGGGCCTCCATGCGCCGCTGCCCGCCGGCGACGAGGCGACGTCGGTGATGATGGTCCAGAGCCTCTGGCACGATCACGACCTCACCTACCGGGAGGCCGACCTCGACCGCGCCGAGCGGATCTGGGCGGGGGGCCCCGGCGGCCTCACCCTGTTCACGGACGACGGCGGCAAGACGATGCGCTACGGCTATCCCCTCGCCTATCCGCTCGCGGCGCTGCCGTTCTACGCCCTGCTGGGCCTGCGCGGGATCGCCCTCTTCAACATGGCGCTCTTCCTGGCGATGGCGGGCGCGGCGCTCTGGCTGCCGACCGACGATCTCGACGCCTCGCCGCTCCTCCTGGCCGGCTTCTTCTTCGCCTCGGCCGCCTTCGCCTATGCCTTCCGGATGGAGCCCGCCGTCTTCCTGATGGCCTGCGCCTTCTTCCCCCTCCTCGTCTGGCGGCGCCTGCGCGCGCTCGACCGCTGGGACCGCCAGCATCTCGCCCTCCTGGCGGCAGCGGGCCTCCTGCTCGGCGCGCTGCTGACCTCCAACCCCCTCCTCGCGCTGCTCGGCCTGCCGATTCTGATCGACCTCGCGGCATCGCGGCGCTGGCGCGGTCTCGCCGTCCTGGTGATAGGGGTGCTGATCGCGGTCAGCGTCCTCGCGCTCGTCCAGCGCCGCGGCACCGGCGAATGGACCGCCTTCGCGGGCGCCCAGCGCCGCACGTTCGGCGCCGAGTTTCCGCTCGAAAGCCAGCGCGACCTCTGGCAAGTGCCTCGCTCGGAGGAAGCCCGTCCGGCCCTCTCCGTAGGCCTGCGCCTCCTGCCGCGCAATCTCTGGTATGCCGTGGCGGGCCGCTCTACCGGCCTTCTCCCCTACTTCCCCTTCGCGCTCTTCGCCCTCGGCCTCTACCTGTTCGGCCGGAAGGATCGCTCGCGCCACCTCGTCCTGGCCGCTCTGGGCGTCTACGTTCTGGCCGTGCTGATCCTCCACCCCCACGACTTCAACGGCGCCCCGGGCTTCCTCGGCAGCCGCTACCTCGCGCTCGTCTACCCGGCCTTCCTCTTCCTGCCCGGCAGGCTCGACGCGCGACGGAGCCTCGCGCTCCCCTTCGCCGCCGCCGGCCTCTGGACCGTCACAGCGCTGATCTCTGCGCCTCTCCAGACGGCCTCGCCCGCCTTCCAGCGCCTGCCGCTGGAGCTCACCCTGCTGGTGGGCGACCACCTCCCCGGATTCTCCGTGCAGACCTGGAAGGACGCCGTCTGGATCGTCCCCACCGGCACCTTCTTCGCCGATGAGCACCACCCCCACGGAGTCTGGGTGCGGGGGGCCACGCGCTCCGAAGTCATCGTGGTCTCGCCCGTGCCGCTGAAGCGCCTCGCCTTCGACGTCGACTCCCTCTCGGCGACCAACGTCCTGACGCTCGACAGCGGAGCAGACCGGCTGACCGTCCGCTTCGACTCCGATGGCAAGCGCAACGGCACGCCGGTCGACCTCGCCGTCCAACCCATCGCCAGCGGCCTCGGCTTCTTCCCGAACGCCCCCGGCGAGAGCTTCTACCGTTTCACTCTAGACACTACTTCGGGCCTCGTCCTCGCCCGCGTCGACTACAGGAACCACGACCCGCGGTACCTCGGCGTGTTCGTCGATTTCAGCGGTAAGGGGCCGTAGGAGGCTCTATGCAGCGTCCGTGGCCTGCGACCTCACCCTCGGTCCCTCTCCTAAAGGAGAGGGAGGGCCTGACGGGGGCCGCATCGCAGTCGTCCCCCTTCTTCTTCAGGAGAAGGGGCTAGGGGATGAGGTCGCAGGCCACAGTGGTCTAAGATCGTCTTTCCAATGTCCGATTTCGATCCTCACCCCTCCGAAGACCTCCGCGTCGACGAGGTCCTCCAGAAAGTCCGCTCCGGCGTGCGGCAGCGCCGCGCCGAGTCGGCCACGCTGGGGGCCGGAGGGGAGGGGACGCTGAACGGCCTGCTCGCCCTCAAGCAGCGCGAATACGTGCAGGAGCCGGTCGCCTTCTCGCACCGGCCGGGGCTGGGGAAACTGATCGTCCTGGCGCGGAAAGCCGTTTACAAACTGTTCCTGAAGTGGCTGCTGCGGCCGATCCTGGAGCAGCAGAACGGTTTCAATCAGGCGTCGGCGCGGCTGATCGAGGATCTCGTCGAATCGCAGGAGCGGACGGCGCGCGAGGTGCGCCAGCTCGGCGCGCGGGTCGAGGCGCTGGAGCGCCGGCTGGAGAAGGATCCCCCCGGGTGAAGCCGCGCGTCGTCATTTGCGCTACCAAGATCCCGTTCGCCTACGGTGGGGCCGAGATGCTCGTCGATTCGCTCCGCGACGAGCTGAAGAGCCGCGGCTTCGAAGTGGACGTCGTGGCCCTCCCCTTCCACTGGCCGACGCGGACCGAGCTG
>DASWQX010000808.1:0-7035 GCA_036403495.1 Thermoanaerobaculia bacterium | reverse complement strand
CGCCTCGGTGGGGCCGTAGCCGTTGACCAGCGTCAGCCCCGGCACCTTGCGCAGCCACTTCTGCATGGTGTCGACGTTGATGATCTCGGCGCCGGTCATCACGCGTTCGAGCGACGACAGGTCGCTGGGCTCGAAGGCGCTCCCTTCCGAGATCAGCGTCATCAGCGGACCGACCGCGGTGAAATGGGTGATCCGCTGCCGCTCGAGCGTCTGCAGCAGCCGGTTGGCGACCATCGGCGCGAGCGACAGGTGGACGGTGGCGCCGCGGTGGAGCGGAAAGAAGAGGTCCATCACGTGGACGTCGAAATAGAGCTCGGAGGTGTTCATGCACCGCGAATCGGCGGTGACGGTCATGACCTCGGCCAGCGCACGGAAGAAGACGTCGACGCTGCCGTGCTCGATCAGCACCCCCTTCGGCCGCCCGGTCGAGCCGGAGGTGTAGATGCAGTAGGCGACGTCCTCATCGGCGATCTCCGGCAGCGCGCCGGTGCCATCGGGATCCGCGAAGTGCTCCGGCAGGCGCTCCTCCTCGATCAGCGCGCTCGGCGCCGCGAGGTCGGCCGCCACGGCGCCATAGACCGCCCGGCTGGCGACGATGAAGCGGGGCGCCACGTTGTCGAGGATGAACAGCAGCCGGTCTTTCGGCAGCTTGCTGTCCATCGGCACGTAGACGGCGCCGGCCTTGAGGCAGCCGAGGATCGCCACCACCAGGGTGGCGCTCTTCGGCGAGCAGAACGCGATGGCGTCGCCCTTGCGCACGCCGCTCGACAGCAGGAAGGCCGCGAAATTCGTGCTGAGGCCCTCCAACTCGCCGAAGGTGTAGCGCTGCCTGCCGTCGAGGAGCGCGTCCTTGCCGGGATGCGCGGCGGCGGCCGCCGTAAGGATGTTCGCCATGCTCATGCGCGTGCCATCAGTCGAAGCTGAAATCCATTTCGATCAGTTGCTCCGGGGCCTGCGAATGGGCCTCCGGGGCGGGCGCCTCGGCGGACAGCGGGATGTCGATCAGCGCGATCGACGGGTCGCGCACGACCTCCTCGGCGATCCGCTTGTAATGAGCGATCATCCCGGCGATCGTCCCCTCGTCGAACAGGTCGGTGTTGTATTCGAAGCCGCCGCTGACCGTCGCGCCGTTCTGCGTCACCGTCAGGTTGAGGTCGACCTTCGCCGTGTTGGAGTGCACGAAGGGGAAGAGCCCCTGGCTGATGGTTTCGCCCTCCGCGCCCGGGTTGGCCGATTCGATCAGCGACGCGTTCTGGAAATTGAACACCACCTGGTAGAGCGGCGGATATCCCGGCACCCGTTCGACGTTGAGCTCGTCGACCAGCTTCGGGAAGGGGAGGGCCTGATGCTCGAAGGCGGCCAGCGAGGTCGCCTGGACGGCGTGCAGGAGCTCCTCGAAAGTCTGGGTGTCCCCGGTCTGGACGCGCAGGATCAGCGTGTTCACGAACAGCCCGACGACCGGCTCGAGCTCGCGCAGCGCGCGGTTGGCGACCGGGGCGCCGACGAGGATGTCCTCCTGCCCGGTGTAGCGGTAGAGGAACGCGTAGTAGCAGGCCAGCAGCACCATGAAGAGGGTCACCCCCTGCCGGCGGGCGAGCGCGATCAGCTCCGCGCTCAAGCTGTCGTCGAACAGGAAGGCGGACAGCGTGCCGCTGAACGACTGCTCCTCCGGCCGCGGCCGGTCGGTCGGCAGCCTGAGGACATGGGGCGCGCCGGCGAGTTGGGTCGTCCAGTAGCTCAGCAGCTTGCTCAGGCGGAGGCCGCGGAGGTGCGCCCGCTGCCACCGCGCGTAGTCGGAGTACTCGACCTGCAAGGGCTCCAGCGGCGCGTTGCGCTCCCCCCGCCGGCAGGCCTGATAGACGCGGTTCAGCTCGGCGACGAAGACGCCCAGGGACCACGCGTCGGTAACGATGTGATGGAAGGTCGCGCTCAGCAGGTGGTTGGCGGGGTCGAGCTTGTAGAGCCGGTAGCGGCTACAACAGCGGCCCGCCAGGTCGAACGGCTTCTGCGCGTCCTCGTTGAGCAGCCGCCCGAGAGCCTCCTTCGCCTCGCCGGCCGGCAGGCGCGAGAGGTCCTCGAACGCCAGCTCCACGGCGAGCTCCGGCGCGATGACCTGCACCGGCTGGCCATCCGCGAGGTCGAAACGGGCGCGCAGCATGTCGTGGCGCGCGGTGAGGGTGGCGAGCGCCTGGCGCAGCGCGGCGGCGTCGAAAGCGCCCTGGAACGGCACGTAGAGCGGGATGTTGTAGACCGGGCTGCCGGGCCGCAGCTTGTCCATGAACCAGAGCTGCTCCTGCGCGAACGAGAGCGGGAACGTCCGCGGGGCGCGGAAGGCGCCGCGCAGCAGCGCGCCGGCGATCTGCCGCTTCTCGGCGAGCCCCAGGCGGAGGATTTCGTTCTTCGCGAGCACGGTTCGGCCTTTCGTCGGTCGTCAGATTGCGGTGATCGCCGCCGCCATGGCGGAGAGGCTGAGGAGCTGGGAGCACCCCTCCCACAGGTCCGCGGGCGTCATCGGCCCGTGCCCGTTGCCGTTCATGGACAGATGGGTTTTCATCTCCCGCGCATAGCTCTCGAAGCTCCGGCCGGCCTCGCCGCGCAGCCGCGCGATCTCGTCGCCGTCCCCCGGCCGGTGCCGGCGGGCGTCGTCGATCGCGGCGCCGGCCTGCGCCAGCTCCAGGTAGTGCCGCAGGTAGAGCGAGAGGAACGGCGACGATCCGCCGTACGAGGATGGAGCGTGCGAGGACGGAGCATGCGCCGCCCCGGTCGCCGCCGTGGTCGCCGGGCTCGCAACGGCCGCTCCCCGCGCCCAGGCGAGCAGCGGCGGGATGGCGTCGAACCGCTCGATCGCCGGGTCGTCGAGGTGCTGCTTGAGAAACTGATCGATCTCCTCCTCGCTCGCCTGGTCGAGTCCGAGCAGGAGGCGGCGCTGGGAGCTCGCCAGGATCGCCGTGGCCATCGAGGATTCGTCGAGCCACGCCTCGTCCTCGAACTCGCTGAGGGCCCTGGCCAGCCGCTGGACGGTGGGGTTCTCGAACAGGATCCGCACCGGCACGTTGAGGTGATACTGGCCGTTGACGCTGTTGATCACCTGGGTGGCGAGGATCGAGTGCCCCCCCAGTGAGAAGAAGTCGTCGTTCACCGTCACCGCGTCGGACTTCAGGAACCTGCGCCAGACGGTGAGCAGCTCCCGCTCGATCTCGCTCGCCGGGATCGCCGCCATGGCCGGCTCGGTGGCCCTCGCCGCGGCGGCGGTGGGCTCAGGCAGGCGCTTGCGGTCGAGCTTGCCGTTCGGCGTCAGCGGCAATTCCGGAATCACCAGGATGGTCGCCGGCACCATGTAGTTCGGCAGCTTTTTGGCGATGAACGCGCTGATCGCCCGGACATCCAGGGGCGCCCCCGCGCTCGCGGGAACGACGTAGGCGGCCAGCCGGTCGTCCTGGTCGCCGAAGCGGTGGACGATGACCGTCGCCTCGGCCACCCCCGGCGCCTGGCGCAGCACCGACTCGATCTCGCCCAGCTCGATCCGCGAGCCGCGCAGCTTGACCTGCGAATCGATGCGGCCGATGTACTCGATCTCGCCGCCGCTGCGGAAGCGCGCGAGGTCGCCGGTCCGGTAGAGGCGGGCGCCGGGGATGAACGGGCTGGGGACGAACTGCCGGGCGGTCAGCTCCGGTTTGTTCAGGTACCCCTCGGCGAGGTTATGGCCGCCGATGAGCAACTCGCCCGGCACGCCGATCGGCGCCGGCTGGAGCCGCTCGTTGACGATGTAGATCTGGGTGTTGGCGATCGGCCGTCCGATCGGCACGCTGAGATAGGGGCCGAGGTCCCGCGAGCAGTCCCAGAAAGTGACGTCGACCGCCGCCTCGGTCGGCCCGTACAGGTTGTGCGCGCTCACCCCCGGCAGCGCCTGGAGGCGCCGGCACTGCTCCAGGGGGAGCGCCTCGCCGCTGCAGAAGATCAGGCGCAGCGACTCGCACCCCCGCAGGTCCTCGTGCAGGAACATCTGCAGCATCGAGGGGACGAAGTGCAGGCAGGTCACCCGCTCCCGCGCGATGAGGTCGACGAGGTAGAGGCTCTCCTTGTGCCGGTCCGGCTCGGCGACCACCAGACAGGCGCCGATCGACAGCGGCCAGAAGAACTCCCACACCGAGACGTCGAAGGTGTACGGCGTTTTCTGCAGCACCCGGTCGTCGGGGCCGAGGCCGTACGCCTCCTGCATCCATTGCAGGCGGTTGTCGATCGCGCCGTGGGGGATCATCACCCCCTTGGGCTGACCGGTGGAGCCGGAGGTGAAGAGCACGTAGGCGAGATCGTCGGGGCCCGGATCGGCCGCCGGTACCGCCGCCGACACCGCATCGCCCCCCTGCTCCGTCTCCAGCCGGTCGAAATCCAGCTCGTCGAGCGCGAGGGCGTCCACCCCGTGCTTCGCCAGCAGCGGCAGGCACTGGGCGATCGTCAGGACGAGGCCGGCCCGCGCGTCTTTCAACATGTAGCCGGCGCGCGCCTCGGGGAAATCCGGCTCGATCGGCATGTAGGCGGCGCCGGCCTTGAGGATCGCGAGCAGGCCGGTGACCATCTCCAGCGACCGCGGCAGGCAGATGCCGACGATCGCGCCGCGGCCGATCCCCCGGCTCCGCAGCAGGCCGGCGACGAGGCTCGTCCGGCGGTCGAGCTCGCCGTAGGTCAGCGCGGCGTCGCGGAACTTCACCGCTTCCGCTGCCGGCGCCTCGCGAGCCCGCCGTTCGAACCGGCGGTGCAGCGGCAGGACCTCCGGCCAGTCGCGGCGGGTGGCGTTCCACTCCTCCAGGATCAGCGCGCGCTCGTCCGCCGGCAGGAAGGAGAATTCCGCCAGCGGCTCGTCCGGATGGCGCAGCACGTGCTCGAGCAGGTGGACGTAGTGCGCCGCCATCCGCTCGATCGTCCCGCTCTCGAACAGGTCGGTGGCGTATTCGAGCACCGCCGACAGCCCCTCCTCGAGCTCGGTAATCGCCAGCGTCAGGTCGAACTTGGAGAACTTGAAGTCGAAGCTCAACGCGTCCGCGGGCGGCTCGGCCGGCGGCGCCGCCTCCCGGGCGCCCTTCTCGGCGGGCAGGTTCTGAAACGTGAACATCACCTGGAACAGCGGGTTGTGGCTCAGGCTGCGCTCCGGTTGCAGCTCGGAGACCAGCTTTTCGAACGGCAGCTCCTGGTGGTCATAGGCCGCCAGCGTGGTGGTGCGCACCTGGGCCAGCAGCTCGCGGAAGGTCATCTCCGGCGCCAGGGTGCTGCTGAGCACGAGGGTGTTGGTGAAGAAGCCGACCACCCCTTCGAGCTCGGAACGGTTGCGGTTCGCGATCGGCGTGCCGACCACGATCCTGGACTGATTCGTATAGCGGAAGAGCAGCACCTTGAAGGCGCTCAGCAGCGCCATGAACGGCACCACGCCGCACTCGCGGCAGAGCGACTTCAAAGGTTGCAGCGACGAGGCCGAAACCTGGAAGGGGTGGAGTGCGCCCTTGAACGACTGCCGGGCCGGCCGCGGCCGGTCCAGCGGCAGATTGATCACCGACGGCGCGCCCTCCAACTGTTGCCGCCAATAGGCGAGGAGCGCCGCCAGCCGGTCCCCCGCGAGCGTCCGCCGCTGGGCGATCGAATAGTCGACGTACTGCTGCGGCTCCGGCAGGGTGGAGGCCTCGCCGCGGTGCGCCGACTCGTAAAGGCTGTAAAACTCTTTGGAAAAGAGGTTGAGCGACCAGCCGTCGGAGACGATGTGGTGCATCACCGCCAGCAGGAAGTTCTCGTTGTTGCGTTGCAGGAACAGGCGGACGCGCAGCAGCGGGCCGGTGGCGAGCTTGAAGGGCACCCAGATCTCGTCGTTGACCGCCTGCGACAGGCGCTCCGGGGTCGCCGGCGCCCCGGCGCCGCGCAGGTCGATCGTCGCGTAGTCGAGCGCGTCGCGCACGTCGTCGCCGATCACCTGGTACGGGCTGTCGTCCTTGACGACGAAGCGGGTCCGCAGGGCGGAATGGCGGCCGACGATCTGCCGGACGCTCGCCTCGACCAGCTCCGGTTTCACCGGCCCGAGCAGCGGGAGGATCGTCGGCAGGTTGTAAAGGCAACCGTCCGGCTCCATCTGCTCGAGGAACCAGAGGCGCTCCTGAGCGAACGACAGCGGCGCGGGGCCCTGCCGCCGCTCGGCGGCTGGCTGGGGCTGCGGCCGGCTCCCGGCGCTGTCCTTCCTGAGCTTCTGCTCCAGCAACGCCAGCTTCGCCGGCGAGAGCTGAGCGATACGCTTGTCCAGATTCATGATGCCGGGAGTACGGTCACTACCTCACTGACTGACGGCGCTCATGGTGGACATGATGTGCGTGGCGATCACGTTCACCGTCTGTGGATCGAGAGCCTTGGTGCTGGACCAGGCCTGCTGCACGTCGGACAGATAGCTCTTGTAGGCGTCCTGGCGCTGGTTGGTGAGCTGCTGGACGGCGTCGCCGCCGGCGTTGGCGTCGCAGGCCTTCTGGGCGGCGGCCGTCAGCTTGGTCTGGGCGTCGGTATAGATCCGCCGGACCTCGTCTTCATAGTCGAGCTGTGCCTGCGCCCGGGCCGAGAACTGCTGCTCGGGGCTCCCCGACCCCTGCTGCCCGAGTTGGTCGAGCTGCTTGCGGGTCGCCGCCGTCAACGCGCGGTACGCTTCCTGCTCCACGTTGCGCACCTCGTCCTGATAGTCGAGCTCCGCCTTGGCGCGCTGCTTGAACGCGGACTCCTGGGCCGCCAGGTTCGCCTGGAGAAGCTTGGTGGAGGCATCCTGGAACGGTTTCAGAACATCGTCGAGGGTGGTTGTGTTACTGCCTGTGCTGCCGGCTGTGTTACCGGTTGCATTGCTGGTAACGTTGGAAGATGGAACTTCGGGAGCGCCTAGGGAATCCTTCGGCTGGTCTTTCGATGCCATTTTACGTTCCTCCTCATGCGGTTAGCCGATGACCGATGGGACATTTTTTTCCAGCGGCGGAAACACCGGCGGAAGGGGGGAAAACAGCTCCCC
The DNA here is from genome assembly GCA_036403495.1 of Thermoanaerobaculia bacterium. Taxonomy (GTDB): domain Bacteria; phylum Acidobacteriota; class Thermoanaerobaculia; order Multivoradales; family UBA5704; genus DATARR01. The sequence continues at coordinate 14 of DASWQX010000808.1, read as the reverse complement.
ACGCTCCGTTCGAA
>DASWQX010000807.1:0-1848 GCA_036403495.1 Thermoanaerobaculia bacterium | reverse complement strand
TTAGAGGCGCCTCTCTCAGACTTGGAGAGCCGTAGCTCGGAACTGGATCTACCGGAGGGTAGATCGCCCGAGTGGCCTTCGACCGATAGCGCCGCCTGGCGAATCCTGAAACTTCCGCCCGTTCCAGGCGTATATCTGGCTCACCATGAGGGAGATCCTGTGCATGCGCAAAATGACGCTCGCCATTCTTTTGACCCTGTTCGTCTCGACCACCGCCGCCGTCCGCGCTGACGACCCCCCCAAGGGCGACAAACCGCCGGGGGACAAGGCCGCGCCGGCGCCGCCCGCACCCCGCAAATTCGTCACCCACCACCGCTTCACCGCCGGCGGGGTGGACATTCCCTACACCGCCACGGCGGAGGACATCGACCTCAAGGACCGCGACGGCAAGCCCACGGCGCGCTTCTTCACGATCTCCTACGTCGCGGAGGGTGTGAAGCGGCAGGAGGACCGGCCGATCACGTTCTTCTTCAACGGCGGGCCGGGCTCCTCCTCGGTCTGGCTGCACCTCGGTTTCGTCGGCCCCAAGCGCATCGACATCCCGAGCGACGCGCAGGACCCGGGCGCGCCGCCCTACCGGCTCAAGGACAACCCGTCGAGCCTGCTGCGCGTCACCGACCTCGTCGAGGTCGACCCGGTCGGCACCGGCTTCAGCCGCGCGCTCGGCGACAAGAAGGACGCCGACTTCTGGGGCTACGACGAGGACGCCGACTCCGTCGCCGACTTCATCCGCGCCTTCCTCACCGTGCACGACCGCTGGAACTCGCCCAAGTACGTCCTCGGCGAGAGCTACGGCGGCATCCGCGGCTCGATGCTCGTACCGCGGCTCCAGGGGCAGATGAACATCGGCCTCAACGGGGTCATCCTCATCTCGCCGGCGATCAACATGGGCGCCCTGCCCTTCAACACCAACGGCAACGATCTCACCTACGTCACGCACCTGCCGACGCTCGCCGCGACGGCGTGGTACCACAAGAAGCTCCCGGATTCCTGGCCGAGCCTGCAGGCGCTGCTCACCGAGGTCGAGCGGTTCGCCTCCAGCGAGTACCTGCAGGCCCTCTTCCGCGGCGACTCGCTCTCGGAGGCGGAGAGTGGGCAGATCGCCGACAAGCTGCACCGCTACACGGGCGTGTCCAAGCAGTACATCCTCAATAGCGACCTGCGCCTCTACGCGCCCCGCTTCGCCAAGGAGCTGCTGCGCGACGAGGGGAGGGCCACGGGCTTCCTCGACAGCCGTTACGCGCAGAAGGAGCTCGACAACGCATCGGAGTTCCCCAACAGCGACCCCTTAGACGCCAAGACGGGGCCGATCTACGTCTCGCTCTTTCACCAGTACCTGCGCAATGAGCTCGGTGCCGACATCCAGGAGCGCTACCTGCCCCAGAACGGCGAGGCCAACCAGAGCTGGAAGCGGCGGAAGAACGCGACCGGCGCTTTCGCCGGCTTCGTCGACGTCACCGGCGACCTGGCGCAGGGCACCAAGGACAACGAGGCGCTGCGCGTGTTCACCGCCAACGGCTACTACGACCTGGCGACGGCCTACTTCGCCAACGCCTACATGCTGCACCACAGCGGCATCGACCCGGCGCGGGTGACGATCCGGAGCTACCCGGCGGGGCACATGATGTACCTCAACCAGGGCTCGCTCGAGCAACTGTCGAGAGACATCGGGGAATTCATCCAGGGGAAGTGAGGGGACGTGGGGCTCGCGGCGGCCCGGGGGCCTGCTGTCCCTTTTCTGGCGCGGAGCCTCCGTTATACTCCCCCGCGACCGACGACCTTGTTCGCGGAGGAATCCATGAAGAACCCGTCCCTTTCGTTGCGCCGGCCGGCCGCCTTCCTGGCCGG
>DASWQX010000806.1:0-1836 GCA_036403495.1 Thermoanaerobaculia bacterium | reverse complement strand
GGTCGTCGTTGAGCGCCGGCACCGGCGCGCCGCCCGTTGCCGGAATTGTCCACAGGACGCGCCGGCCGCTGCCCCTGGGCAGGCCCCAGTAGGCTATCCGGCGGCCGTCCGGCGACCAGCTCGGCTGCACTGCGTCCCCGTTGGTGAGGAGCTGCTTGACGCCGCTGAGCACGTCGACCGTCCAGAGCTGGCTGATGAGCCTGCGCTCCGAGGGGCGGGAGACGCCTTCGGTGGCGAAGGCGATCCGGCGGCCGTCCGGCGACCAGGCGGGGTTGTAGCCGAGCTCGGTGAGCCGGCGCACGGACTCCCCCGTGGCACCCATGACGAACAGGCCGCCCCCCTGCCGCTCGGAGCGGAAGGCGATCTGCTGGCCATCGGGAGAGAAGGCCGGCTGGATATCATCCGCCGTCGAATCGCGCGTCAGGTCGAGCGGGTTGCCACCGCCGACGCGCTGCAGGTAGATATCGGTGTTGCCGTTGACCGCCTTCGCGTAGAGCAGGAACCGGCCGTCCGGCGACAGGCTGGGGAAGGACTCGCGCCCCTCCAGATCGGTCAGGCGCTTGAAGGCGATGCCGGCCGGAGCCCCGGTGGCGCCGCGCGCGGCGGGAGGGCGCCGGAGGAGAGCCCCGCCCGCCATCAGCGCCAGGGCCGCGGCCACCACCGCCGCCCACATCCAGGGGCGGACCCGGAAGGGCACGGGGTGGTCCGGCTGCGTACGCACGGTGGTGGTCATCGTCTGGTTGCGCAGCGCCCGCAGATCGCCGAGCGGCCCTTCGGCGGTGGGGTAGCGATCGTTCACGTCCTTGGCGAGCAGGCCTTCGGCGATCCGCTCGAGCTCGGGGCTGGCCTCGGAGCGCAGCTCGGTGAGCGGCTTCGGCGTCTCGTTCAGGATGCCGTAGAGGACCGCTTGGTCGTGCTCGCCGCGGAAGGGGCGGCGGCCGGCCACCATCTCGTAGAGGACGATGCCGAACGACCAGAGGTCGGTGCGGTGGTCCACGTCCTCGCCCCGTGCCTGCTCGGGGGACATGTAGGCGGGGGTGCCGAGCGAGGAGCCGGTGCGGGTGATCGCCGCCGCGCCCACCAGCTTGGCGAGGCCGAAGTCGAGGATCTTTACCACCCCGTCGTCGGTGACCATGATGTTGGCCGGCTTGATGTCGCGGTGCACGATGCCGCCGCGGTGGGCCTTGGCGAGGCCGCGGGCGATCTGCTCGGCGATGTCGATCGCCTCGTCGATCGGGATCGGCCCGCGCTCGATCCGGCGGCGCAGGGTCTCGCCGCCGTAGTGGGGCATGGCGAGATAGAGCCGGCCGTCGTCGGTCTCCCCCACCTCGTGGATGGTGCAGATGTTGGGGTGGTCGAGCACCGAGGCCGACCGCGCCTCCTGGAGGAAGCGGATCTTGGCGTCCGGATCACGCGTCAGCTCCGGCGGCAGGAACTTCAGCGCCACCGTGCGCTCCAGCCGGAGGTCCTCGGCCTTGTAGACCACCCCCATGCCGCCACCGCCCACGTAGTCGATCACGCGGTAGTGCGCTAGCGTCCGTCCCACCAGGTGATCGGCGTCGCCGAAGGTCGAGGTCTCCACCATCGGCGAAGCGGGGATCGCCCGCAGGGTGGGATCGAGGTTCTCCGCCGGCATGGGCGCCCCGAGGTTGCCGCCCAGGGCCAGCAGGTCCTCCGCCAGCCCCGCCATGCCTGCGTAGCGGTCGCCCGCCCGCTTGGCCAGCGCGCGGGTGACCATCCGCTCGAGCGGCGCCGGCACCCCCGGGCGGAGGACCGACATCGGCTCCGGGTCGCGGGTGAGGATGGCGCGGATGCGGTCGTGGTCGTTCTCGCCCG
>DASWQX010000805.1:0-2728 GCA_036403495.1 Thermoanaerobaculia bacterium | reverse complement strand
AGGCACGCCTGCGCTCGATCGCTCGCGACGCCGGGCCGCGGGCGGCGCTGACCACCTCCGCCGTGCTGGCCGGGACCAAGGGTCTGGCGGCGCTGGCCCCGGAGCTGGCCGCGGTGCGGTGGATCGCCACCGACGCGCTGGCGGGGAGCGGGGACGATGAGGGCACGTTGCCGGAGCCTGACCCGGAGTCGCTGGCGTTCGTCCAGTACACCTCGGGCTCGACCGCGGAGCCCAAGGGGGTGGAGGTCACCCACGCCAACCTGCTGCACAACGAGCGGATGATCGGCGCCGCCTTCGAGCAGGACGAGCGCTCGGTGGTGGTGGGGTGGCTGCCCCTTCACCATGACATGGGGCTGATCGGCAACGTGCTGCAGCCGCTTCACGCCGGCGGGCGGTGCGTGCTGATGTCGCCCGTGGCTTTCCTGCAGCGCCCCTTGCGCTGGCTGGAGGCGATCAGCCGTTTCCGCGGCACGACCAGCGGCGGCCCCGACTTCGCTTACGAGCTGTGCGTGCGCAAGGCGAGCCCGGAGGCCATCGCCGTGCTCGACCTGTCGAGCTGGCGGGTGGCCTTCAACGGCGCCGAGCCGGTGCGGGCCGAGACGCTGGAGCGCTTCGCCGCGGCCTTCGCGCCCTGCGGTTTCCGGCCCGAGGCGTTCTACCCCTGCTACGGCCTGGCCGAGGCGACGCTGTTCGTCACCGGCGGCCTCCCCGGCCGGGCGCCGCGGGTGGACGCGGCGAGCGGCCGGGTGAGCTGCGGCCGCCCCTGGATGGGGACTCGGATGGTGGTGGCCGATCCGGAGTCGGGGGTCGAGCGGCCGGCCGGGAGCGAGGGGGAAATCTGGATTGCCGGCCCCAGCGTCGCCCGCGGCTACTGGGAGAACCCGGAAGCCACGGCGCTCGACTTCAACGCCTTCCTGGCGACCGGCGAGGGGCCGTTCCTGCGCACCGGGGACCTGGGCGTCCTCGCCGCCGACGGCGAGCTCTTCGTCTCCGGCCGGCTGAAGGACCTGATCATCCTGCGCGGGCGCAACCTCTATCCGCAGGACGTCGAGCTGACCGGCGAGAACGCCCATCCGGACCTGCAGCCGGGGGGCGGCGCGGCGTTTTCCGTGGAGGTCGGCGGGGGGGAGCGGCTGGTGATCGTCCACGAGGTGGCCCGGCACCGGAAGGCGGGGATCGAGGAGATCGCCGAGGCGGTGCGGCGGGCGGTGGCGGCGGAGCACGAGGCGCAGGTGCACGAGGTGGTGCTGATCCGCCAGGCGGGGCTGCCGAAGACGTCGAGCGGCAAGGTGCAGCGGCGGCGCTGCCGCGAGCTCTACCGGGCGGGCGAGCTGCCGGTGGTGGGGCGGAGCGCCCTGGCCGCGGAGAGCCCGGCGCCGGAGACGGCCGCCGCGCTGACGCCGGAGGCGCTCGCCGGGCTGGAACCGGCCGAGCGGCGGACGCTGCTGGCCGATTTTCTGCGGGAGCGCGCCGCCGCCGCTCTCGGCCTGCCGGCGGCGGCGGTGGCGCTCGACCAGCCGCTGACCGGCCTCGGCCTCGACTCGCTGTCGGCGATCGAGCTGAAGGGGGCGGTGGAGAGCGCGCTCGGGCTCGCGCTGCCGCTGGGCGACCTGCTGCGGGGAGCCTCGGCCCGCGACCTCGCGGCGAGCCTGCCGGAGCCCGGCGGGGAGGCGCTGCCGCCGCTGCGGGCCCTCGCCGTCGAGGGCGATGCGCCGCTCTCGCCCGGCCAGTCGGGTCTCTGGTTCCTGCACCGGCTGGCGCCCGAAGGCGGGGTCTACAACATCGCCGTGGCAGCGCGCGCGCCCGGCCTCGACGTGGCGGCCTTCGCCCGTGCCTTGGAAGCCCTCACGGCCCGTCACGAGGCGCTGCGGACGATCTTTCCGATGGCCGGCGACGAGCCGGTGCAACGGGTTCTGCCCCAGCCGGCGCCGGACATCCTCGTCGAGACGACCGAAGAGGCGGGAGAGGAGCTGGCGCGTAGGCTGGCGGCGGAGGCCTGGCGCCCCTTCGCGCTGGAGCGGGGGCCTCTGCTGCGGGCGCGGGTCTTCCTGGGACCGGACGGCGCGACGACGATCCTGCTCGTGGTCCACCACATCGTGGCCGACTTCGCCTCCCTGGCGGTGATGGCGCGCGATCTCGCGGCGCTCTACCGCGGCGAGGCGCCGGCGCCCCTGCCGCTGCGCTACACCGATTTCGTCCGCTGGCAGGCCGAGACGCTGGCCGGTGCGCGGGGGGAGCGGCTCTGGGCCTACTGGCGGCACCAGTTGGCCGGGGTGCGCGATCTCGACCTGCCGGTGGACCACCCCCGGCCGCCGGTGCAGACCTGGCGCGGGGACGCCCGGACGCTCGCGCTGCCGCCGGAGCTCGCCGCCGGTCTGCGAGGGCTGGCCTCCGGCCGGCGCGCCACCCTCTTCATGGCTCTGCTGGCGGCCTTCCAGACGCAGCTCGCCCGCTACTCGGGCCAGGAGGCCTTCGCGACCGGCTCGCCGGTGGCCGGCCGGCCGCTGCCGGAGCTGGCCGGGCTGGTGGGCTATTTCGTCAACACCCTGCCGTTGCGCGCCGATTTCTCGGGGGCGCCGGGTTTCGGCGAGCTGCTCGAACGGGCGCGGCGGGTGGTCCTGGGAGGGATGGAGCACGGCGATTTCCCGTTCCCCACGATCGCCGAGCGGCTGCGGCCGGTGCGCGATCCGGCCCGCTCGCCGATCTTCCAGGCCGTGCTCGTCCTGCA
>DASWQX010000804.1:0-8821 GCA_036403495.1 Thermoanaerobaculia bacterium | reverse complement strand
GAATCGAGATCGAGTCCGTCTCGAGGTTCTGGGGATAGAAGTTGTGCCCGCCGGAGTTTAGAACACCCAGATCGTAAACACGATAGGTGATGCCCGTCTGGGGGAGCGGCAACTGGGCTGGAGGCAGGGGTACGGTCTGTCCCCTCGGGGTTCGGAGCACCCGATCCTGGTCTTCGAGAGTGCCGAGTACCCCGATCGAGTCGAAGAACTCCGCTACGTCCTGGTCATTGATTCGCAGGCAGAGGAAGCCCTCGTACGTGATGACGGTAGCCGTGGTGGTGAAGCTCTTTCCTGACGCGTCCATCAACGTTTCGGTAGACACGACTGGATAGGTATCGTGCTCGAGGGTGAAGGTCAGGTTGTTGTCGCCCTTTCCCTTCCCGAATATCGCATCCAACCGGATCTGAAGGACGGCGGCGGGGATGGTCAGGGAGTCATAGACCTGCGCGGTGAGTTGACAGGTCGCTTCGGAGCCGCAGGTCACGCGCACGTTCCAGGGCGCATCCTTCTTCTGGGCCTGGTGCAACTCGAGCAGGCCCATGGCGCCGCTCACGAGCGAGACGGTCCCCGCCGGCGCAGCGGACCCGGCGACAGGCTCCAGAGGAACGACGGTACCCGGGGGATCGAGAAGCTCGATCCGCACGTCCGCTGAGGCAGGCTGGGTGGCAGCATCGATCCGGATCTGGCCCAGTCGATTGAGCGTAAAGGCCAAGGTTTGGCCGATCTGAGGCTGAAGTGTCATCGAGACGCCATTGATCAACGGGGGAGCGCTGCTCGAGGCGATGTCTTCGAGAATTTGCGCAGCAAGCCGCAGCGCCAGAAAACGGAGAATCGATTGAGGACTCGTAATCTGAATCGTCCACGGCCGGCGCAGGTAGCCGGCCACATCGCGGACGCGGTTCAACATGGCCATCGTAATGTCCACCCGAAGGGGCTCGGTTATCAGCCACGGGTGGTCGAGGATCACGCGGCCATCGGGATCGGTGAATTTGCAAGGCAGCGCTTGCTCGAGGAAGATCATCATTACATCCCGCAGATTCGTCACCCTGAGGACGAAGGTGCCTGTGGAAGTGACCTCCACCTCGACCGCCCTGCTTTGACCGGGGGGGAGAACGATTTCGTCGACGCTGAGCTTGAGATCGTGAGTGATGGGCAGCATGGGAACCTCGATTCTGATGTCGGAACAGGAGCCCGGGGGTCGAGCCTGTACAGGTTTTCGCGGTCAGGCGACCGAATCTGACGAGGGGCCCGAAGCGGCGCGCAGGCCTCTTTCGGTCCCCCCCCTCTATTTGTTAGCGTCTTGATCTCCTATAATGCCGTGGCCGGCTCCCTCAGGGGAGGGGCCGCAGTCTTGGGAGAGATGCTGCCATGTCGACGACGGCCCGGCCGATCGCGATCTTTTACGAGCACCAGGAGTGGTTCCGGCCGCTGTTCGCGGAGCTGGACCGGCGGGGGACACCGTACGTGCGCGTCGACGCTCGGCGGTGCCACTATGACGCCGGCAGCCAGGAGCGCGAGTATTCTCTCCTGTTCAACCGGATGAGCCCATCGGCCTATCTGCGCAGCACCTGCCATGGCATCTACTACACGCTCGCCTACCTGGCGCACCTCGAGCGGGTGGGGACTCGCGTCGTCAACGGCACGCAGGGGTTCCGCGTCGAGACCTCGAAAGCGCTGCAGCTCTCGCTGTTCGAGTCGCTCGGCCTCAAGTATCCGCGAGCGTTCGTCATCAGCCATCCGGCGGCGGCGCCCGACGCGGCGCGGGGGCTGCGGTTCCCGATCGTCGTCAAGGCCAACATCGGCGGCAGCGGCGCGGGGATCGTGCGCTACGAAACCCCCGAGCAACTCGCGGCGGCGGTGGCGGCCGGCACGGTCGACCTCGGAATCGACAGCACGGCGCTGGTGCAGGAGTTCGTCCCGGCGCGCGGCGGCCACATCGTGCGCGTCGAGGTGCTGGGGCGGAAATATCTGTACGCGATCAAGGTCTACAGCCCGGAGGACGTCTTCAACATCTGTCCCGGCGACGCCTGCCAGACCACCGACGGCGCGGCGCTCAGCGGCGCGGCGTGCGCCGTGGACGCCGCGTCGCGGGGGATCCGGGTCGAAGGGTACACGCCGCCGCCGGAGGTGATCGCCGACGTCGAGCGGATCTTCGCGGCGGCGGGCATCGACGTCGGCGGCGTCGAATATCTGATCGACGACCGCGACGGCGAGCTCCTGTATTACGACGTCAACGCTCTCTCCAACTTCGTCGCCGAAGCGCCGCGGGTGGTCGGTTTCGACCCCTTCGTACGATTGGTCGACTATCTCGAAGCGGAGGCCGTGCCATGAGATACGGATACTGGATGCCGGTGTTCGGCGGCTGGCTGCGCAACGTCGAGGACGAGGGGATGACGGCGAGCTGGGATTATGTCAGCCGGCTCGCGCGGCGCAGCGAGGAGATCGGTTTCGACCTGACGCTGGTCGCCGAGCTGAACCTCAACGACATCAAGGGTATCGACGCCCCTTCGCTCGACGCCTGGTCGACCGCGGCGGCGCTCGCCGCGGTGACCCGTTCGCTGGAGCTGATGGTCGCCGTGCGGCCGACCTTCCATCTCCCCGCGCTGCTCGCCAAGCAGGCCGCCAACATCGATCACATCAGCGGCGGCCGGCTGTCGCTCAACGTCGTCTCGTCCTGGTGGGCCGAGGAGGCGACGCAGTACGGCGTGGCCTTCGATTCGCACGACGACCGCTACGCGCGGACGGCGGAGTGGCTGGAGGTCGTCGACGGCGTGTGGAAAAATGATCGGTTCTCGTTCGCGGGGCGCCATTACCACGTCGACAGCACCGTGCTGTCGCCGAAGCCGGTCTCGCGCCCGCGGCCGACGATCTACGCCGGCGGCGAGTCCGAGGCGGCCAAGGAGCTGATCGCGCGCCGCTGCGACGCCTATGTGATGCATGGCGATCCCGCCGACCGTATCCACGACAAGGTCGTCGATCTCGCGGCGCGGCGCGAGCGCATGGGCCTGCCGCCGATGCGGTACGGCGTCGCCGGCTACGCGATCGTGCGCGATTCGGAAGCCGAGGCCCGGCGCGAGCGCGAGCGCATCACCAACGTCCAGGAGAACGCCGCCGGCTACGCCAACTATCAGCAATGGCTCGCCGGCACCCAGCTCGAGCGGCGGATGTCGATCGAGGAGTACTCGGTCTCCAACCGCGGCCTCCGCACCGAGCTCGTCGGCACCCCCGAGCAGGTGCGCGAGCGGATCGAGGAACTGGAGGCGGCGGGAGTGGATCTCCTGCTGCTGCAATTCAGCCCGCAGTACGAAGAAATGGAGCGTTTCGCCGCGCAGGTGATCGACGCGCGGCCGGTGAGGATGGCGAACGCGGGGTAAGCGCGAGATTCTGCTCTCCGAGCCTGAGTTTCCATCGCGGAAAACCGGGATTCTGTCCGCGAAAACCGGGATTCCAACTCAGAAGCATGGCATCGGGTCCAGAAGCACGAGATTCCATTTCGGAAAACCGAGATTCTCCGACGGAAGCCCGAGATTTCACTCCAGGAACCGAGCTTCGGACACCCAAACGCAGATTTTTTGGATGGAAAAGCCGGTTTTTCGGACGGAAGGCGAGCTTCTCCGCTTGAAAGCCGAGCTTCTGCGCCGGAAAGTCGAGTTTCTTCGGCGGAAAGCCGACTTTGCGTTTCCAACCGGCGGGCTTAGAGAGTGTGTTCGAAAATTGCCTCCCCACTGTAGAGACGCCCCACGGGGCGTCTCTACAGTGGGGAGCGGGAATTTTGATCCGTTCCCAAACACCCTCTTTGCCCAAGGGGTTCGCTTCGTCGGCGCGGCGCGTTGACCCGCATTGCCGAGTGACATACGCTTGGGCGAAGATTTTTCCCGGGAGGGTTATGACTCTACACGACTGGGCCGACGTCTCGATCATAATCCAAGGAGTTCTCCTGCCGCTGTCGATCCTGATCCTGATCTGGCAGGTCTGGAAGCAGTCCAAGCTGACCCGGGCGGCGAACGCCCAGTCGCTCGTCGAGATCGCGACTCCGTTTCATCTCGCGCTGGTTCAGGACTCCGCAGTCGCCGAGCTCTGGAAGCAGGGCGCTTCGCAGTACTCGGAAATGGATCCCATTCGGCAAGAGAGATACATGGGGATGATCACTTGGTGGATCATGCTGCACGAGAGCATCCACCACCAGTGGCAGGAAGATCTCATCGACGATTCGGTCTACAGCTCATGGCGCCGCGACCTGGAATATTTTCTGACCCGGCACAAGATCATTGCCGAACGGTGGCCCAAGCTCCGGGAATACTATGAGGCGGCCTTCGCCGTGCACGTGGATGGCATCATCCAAGAGCAAGAGAAGAAGAGAGCGGAGCGCGACGCAAGCTCACCGGCCTCTCAATAAAGCGTTCCGGGCATCCTGACCCCCGCCTCCGCGTCGTATGCGGCCGCATCCACCTTGCCGCCGGTGTGGGCGGCCAGGATCGTGCCGATACTGGGCAGGTCGGCGCGGCGGACGTGGAGGGCGGGGTTCCAGAGGTCGGAGCGGACGAGGGCGCGGGCGCACTGCACGAAGGCTTCCAGGACGGTGACGATGAGAACGGATTTCGGCGGCTTGCCGTCCACCGCGAAGCGGGCGAGCAGCGCGGGGTCGACGCTGATTTGCGCGCGGCCGTTGATCCGGAACGTCTCGTGGACTCCGGGCACCAGGAAGAGCAGGCCGACCGCTGGGTTTTCGACGATGTTCCGGAGGCTGTCGATCCGGTTGTTGCCGCGGCGGTCCGGAAGAAGCAGCGTCTTGTCGTCCTCGACGGTGACGAAGCCGGGGCGGTCGCCGCGCGGCGAGCAGTCCGCGCCGGCGGCACCGTGGGTCGCCAGGAGGAGGAACGGAGAGGCGGCGATGAAGGCGCGGCAGTGATCGTCCAGGTGGTCGATCTGCTTCAGCCGGACGCGCTCGCTGGGGGCGTCGTAGAGGCTCTCCAGGTGATCCAGCGAGGTGATGGTGGAGGGGGACATGGGGGTTCAGCCTACCATGATGAGTTTTGAAGCCTTCATGGCGGAGAAAGCAAAAGCAAGGACGTAAAGGACGGCAAGGACGGCAAGGACGAACACCGACGCAAGCCACGGTATCTGCAGAGTCGTTCTGTCCCTGATGTCCTTGTTGTCCTTTGCGTCCTTGTTTTTTCCACCCTACAGGTGACCCAAAAAGGCCATCGTAAGCGCGATCGTGTCCGAGACGCCATGGGCGATGATACAGGCCCAGAGGTTGCGGCCGGAGGCGAGGTAGAGGGCGCCCAGGAGCAGGCCGTGGAGGCCGGTGTCGAGCATGCCGGTGGGGCCCTGGTAGCTGTGGCCGAAGCCGAATAGCACCGTGACGAAGAGGAGGGCCGCGACCCAGGCCCAGGGACGCCGGCCTGCCAGGTCCGCGGCGCGGTTCAAGACATAGCCGCGGTAGGTCATCTCCTCGCCGAACGCGGCGAGGGTCCAGACCACGATGAAATAGAGCAGGAGCAGCTTGACGTTCCCTACCAGTGGATTGAATTCCGAGATGTCGGTGGGTTGGTGGGTGAGCGCGGTGAACAGGGGCTCGGTGACGAATTCGCTGAGCACCTGAAGGGCGATTCCCACGGCGGCTCCGAGGGCGAGGGTTCGCCGCCAGCTCAGCGGTCGAGCGAGGCCGACGCCTCTCCAGCCGATGCCGCGGAGCCAGAGCGAGAGGCACCCCAGGGCCAGGATGGGGTAGGTTTCGTCGATCGGGATGATCCGGAAGACCCGGTGGCCGGCGGTGATCAGGAGGACCAGGAGGATCTCGACCGCCGCCGCGGTCCGAGTGTTCCAGAGGCGCGGTTCCGGTGGGGCGGTCATGGAAGGCCTTACGCGACGGCGGGAGAGGCGGTTTCAGGGGGAGGTCGGGTGCGCCGCCCAACTCGGGCTATCCTAGACCCGCCATGAAACTCCTCTATTCGTATCTCCGCCGCTACTGGACGCTCGTGCTTCTGGCGCTCGTGCTGGCGGCCGTCAACCAGATCTTCTCGCTCCTCGACCCGCTGATCTTCCGCCACGTCATCGACCAGTACGCGACGCGCTACCGCGAATACACCACCGGCCAGTTCTTCCGCGGGGTGAGCCTGCTGCTCGCCGCGGCGGTCGGGGTGGCCTTCGTGTCGCGGCTGGCCAAGAACTTCCAGGACTACTTCGTCAACGTCGTCACCCAGCGCCTGGGGGCGGACCTCTACTCGGACGGCGTGCGCCACTCGCTCGAGCTCCCCTACGCCCTGTTCGAGGACCAACGGAGCGGCGAGACGCTCGGACGGCTCCAGAAGGTGCGCGCGGACGTCGAGAAGCTGATCGCCATCGCCGTCAACACGCTGTTCACGACGCTGGTCGGGGTCGGCTTCGTGATGGTCTACGCCAGCACCGTGAACTGGATGATCGCGCCGGTCTTCCTGCTGACCATTCCGGTCCTCGGAGTGTTGAGCTCCGTGCTGTCGAAACGGATCAAGAAGATCCAGAAAGTGATCGTGGCCGAGACCACGTCGCTGGCCGGCGCGACCACCGAATCGCTGCGCAACATCGAGCTGGTCAAGAGCCTGGGGCTGGCCCGGCAGGAGATCGACCGGCTCAATTCGATCACCGGCAAGATCCTGCGCCTGGAGCTGCGCAAGGTGCGCTCGCTACGGATGCTGAGCTTCATCCAGGGGACGGCGGTCAACGCGCTGCGCACCTCGATCCTCCTCCTGATGCTCTACCTGATCTTCTCGCAACAGATCACGATCGGGCAGTTCTTCTCGCTCTTCCTCTATTCGTTCTTCATCTTCGGGCCGCTCCAGGACCTGGGGACGGTGATCAACACCTACCGCGAGACCGAGGCGTCGCTGGAGGTCTTCCAGTCGATCCTGGCGACGCCGGTCGAGGCGAAGCCGGCGAATCCGGTCCATTTGGGCGAGCTCGAATCCCTGACCTTCGACGACATCAGCTTCACGCACCAGACGGCCTCGGCGCCGGCGCTGATCGACGTCTCGTTCGCGGTCGAGCGCGGCGAGACCCTGGCGTTCGTGGGACCTTCGGGCTCGGGAAAGACGACGCTGGTCAAGCTGCTGGTCGGCCTCTATGGTCCGAAGAGCGGGCAGATCCTCTACAACGGCACGCCGGGGACGGCGATCGAACTCGACGAGCTGCGCGGACAGATCGGTTTCGTGACGCAGGACACGCAGCTCTTCTCCGGCTCGATCCGCGAGAACCTGCTGTTCGTCAATCCCACGGCCACTGACGCCGAGTGCCTGGAGGCACTGCGCCGGGCGGCCTGCGACAGCCTGCTGGCGCGGGCGGACAAGGGGCTGGACACGGTGATCGGCGAGGGGGGCGTCAAGGTCTCCGGGGGCGAGAAGCAGCGGCTGTCGATCGCGCGGGCGCTGCTGCGCCGGCCGCGGCTGCTGGTGTTCGACGAGGCGACCTCGTCGCTCGACTCGCTGACCGAGGAGGAGATCACCAGCACGATCCGCGAGGTGGCGTCGAGCCAGGTGATCACCATCCTGATCGCGCACCGGCTGTCGACGGTGCTCCACGCGGACACCATCCACGTCCTCGAGCACGGGCGGATCGTCGAGTCCGGCCGCCATGCCGACCTCCTGGAGCGCAAAGGGCTCTACTACGCGATGTGGCGCCAGCAGGTGGGCGAGCGGCGGCCGGTCGCGCCGGCGGTTCCACCGGTACCAGCGGTGGCCCGCATTGCCGTGACGGCGGGAGGGTAGTTCAGGAGAAGCTCACGCATTCACGCGGGCTCGAAATTGCCGTAATGTAGATCGTCATCTTGGCCAGCCAAAATGACAGGCTAACTTTAAAGGAGACGATCATGCTCTCGAAGCTCAAGACTCTTTCCCGCCGCACCCTGCTCGTGGCAGGTTTCGCCGTCGCTTTCCTGGGGCTCGCTCCGCTCGCGAGCCACGCCGCCACGATCAGCATCGACGCGGCACGCCACATGCCGCTGGGCTCGACCGTCACCGTCGCGGGCTCGGTGACCGTGGCCTCGGGCACGTTCGCCTCCAGCTTCTTCGACGAGGGGTTCGCGGTGCAGGACCACACCGGCGGCATCTACGTCAGCATGGCGGACAATCTCGGGATCGCCTTCCGCCAGCAGGCGCGGGTGACCGGCAAGCTCGCGGACAGCGGCGGCCTGCTGGTGATCATCCCCGACCACGACTCCGACGTCAGCGTCATCGGCCACGGCCGGAACGTCCTGCCGCGCTTCTCCTTGACCGGCGGTATCGGCGAGGCGACGGAAGGCCAGATCGTCGTGGTGGCCGGCCGGATCACCCGGCTGGAGGATGACGGAGCCTTCGGTCAGAAGGTGTTCGTCAACGACGGTTCGGGGGAGATCCGGGTCTTCCTCAATGTCGGCACGGGCACCACGGCCGGCATGCACGTCGGTCAGGTCCTCATCGTCACCGGCTTCAGCGGCCAGTTCGAGGACTACGAGATCGACCCCCGCTTCCCCAGCGACATCATCCGCCTCTAAGGCCTCACGCGCGTCGCGGGAGGAGCACGGACCGGCACGGACGAACAGGGACGGCGAGGACTTCCTTGCTATCCTTCCGGTCCATGTTCGTCCATGCTCGTCCGTGCTCGTCCGTGCTCCTCCTCCTGGCGGCCCTCGCGCCGGCTGCCTTTGCGGCAGCCCCCCCGGAGACCCTCGTCCTGCACGCCGACCGCCTGCTCGACGTGCGGAGCGGGCGGATCGTCAACGATGCCCTGGTGGTGATCGCGGGGGACCGCATCACCGCCGCGGGTCCCAGCGCGCAGGTGACCGTGCCCGCCGGCGCCCGGCGGATCG